>CAZQKF010000008.1:0-15945 GCA_964593645.1 uncultured Desulfobulbus sp. | reverse complement strand
CTGGTAGACTTTATTGAACTGCGTCGCTCCCACGGCCTGCCCCTGGCTGAAGCCGTGGTCGAGGCTGGTGCTGTCCGATTCCGGCCCATGCTGCTGACAGCCCTTGCCGTGGTAGTCGGAGCCTCGGTGATCCTGGCCGACCCGATCTTCCAGGGCCTGGCCATTTCTCTAATGTTTGGTGAGATTGCCAGCCTGCTTATTAGCCGGATGGCTGTACCGGTGCTGTACTTCATGGTGAATAAACATAAAGAAAATCACAACCATACAGGGTAAGGTATGGCTGGCAGGTAACCTGCTCTGTTGGATTTCGCTTATTTCGTTGTTGACTACTGTTCCCAGCTACACTGACCCCGGAAAGAAAAACCCAACATATTCAACAAAACGCTCAAGCCAACCTAAGGATTTTCAAATATAAATGGTTAAAATACGATCGCGACGAAAGAAAAAAGATCCTCTCCACTTTGTGGCTACCTGCGGGGCAGGTCTGGAAAAGCTGGTCAAGGAAGAGATCATTGCCCTGGGCGGGATAGAGCCAAGAACAACGCCCGGCGCTGTCAGCTGGCAGGCGGTTAACCTGACCACGGCCTACCGGGCCTGTCTTTGGTCCCGGTTTTCTTCCCGTATCCTGGTGCAGCTGGCCCAGTTCGAGGCGGCTGATCCTGAAACACTCTATACCGAAGCCGGGAAAATCGACTGGTCCACCCATTTCAACGGCGATACCACCTTTGCCGTCTACTGTACCCTGGTCAAGTCGGAGATTGGCCACAGCCATTATGCCTCGCTCAAGATTAAAGACGCCGTGGTTGACCAGTTTCGCAAGCGTACCGGCCAGCGACCGGACGTTGATGTCCGCAAACCGGGTATCCGGATCAACCTGCACGTTGAAGGCACCACGGCAACCCTGGCGTTAGACCTGTCCGGCGACAGCCTGCACCGGCGCGGATACCGAGCAAGTGCGGGTGAAGCTCCACTTAAAGAGACCCTGGCCGCAGCCATTGTCCATCTGGCAGGCATCCGGCAGGATATGCACGTGGACTCCTGTCTGCTTGACCCCATGTGCGGCTCCGGCACCCTGCTTATTGAGGCTGCCCTGATTCTGGGTGATACCGCGCCCGGCCTGCTGCGGGAAAACTTCGGTTTTATGCACTGGAACCGGCATAATCAGAAGATCTGGGACAAACTCAAGGAAGAGGCCATTGAACGGGAAGATGCACGTGCTGAGCTCCCTTGGCCCCCCATTATCGGCTATGACGCCGACCCAAAGGTTATAGCTGTTGCCCGTAAAAACATTGTTAATGCCGGTCTGAAAGATCACATTGTCGTCAAGCAGCGGCAGCTGGCCCGTTTGCATCCGCCTGCTGCTAAGGGGATTATGATCAGCAACCCACCCTACGGAGAACGGCTTTCAGAAAAAGAAACGGTGAAATACTTGTACCGCTCCATGGGACGGATCTTCAAGCAGCAGTTCAACGGCTGGCAGCTGGGATTTTTTACAGCCAACCCCGATCTTGCTGATATGCTGGGTGTCTCCTGGCAGCAGCGATACCGGCTCTACAACGGCCCCATTAAATGCCGCCTGCTGACCGCAGCCGCTCCGGATATACCGGAAGAACAAATAAAGAAACATGCTTGGCAGCTGCAGGAAACAGACAGTGATCTGCCGGCAGAAGACTTTTGTAATAGGCTGCGTAAAAACTGCCTGAGCCTGTTGCCCTGGGCCGAAGAAAAAAAAGTTAGCTGCTTTCGGATTTATGATGCAGACATGCCTGAATATAACCTGGCCATTGACCTGTATGAGCAGTGGGTGCATGTCCAGGAATATGCTCCGCCGGGCACCATTGACCGGGACAAGGCAAAACAACGTTTCAACGACGCCCTGCAGGTGATCAGAACCCTGCTGAATGTCCCCCACTCCAACTTGTTTATCAAAACCGAGCATAACCAGCGGGAAAAACAGGCTAAAACAAAACCAGGATCAGGTAAACTGTATGAGGTCTTTGAAGGCGACTGCAGGTTTCTGGTCAACTTTGCTGATTTTCAGGACACCGGACTGTTTCTTAACCAGCGCACTATCCGCACTTTGCTCAAGCAACTCTGTGACGGCCGCACCTTCTGCAACCTGTTTGCCTATACCGGTTCAGCCACAGTCTGTGCGGCCCTTGGCGGTGCCACTTCAACGGTGAGCGTTGACATTGCCGACCGCCACCTGACCCGAGCCAAGGCCAATCTGGCCGTTAACGGATTCGGCGGCCCTCTTCATACCTTCAGGGCCCTGGACTGCATGCAGTGGCTGGAATCCGGTAGAACCCGCTATGGTGTGATCTACATGGATCCGCCCGCATCCTTTACCGTTAAACAAAAGAATCTCCGCTTTGACCTGCAGCAGGAACATGAGCGACTGCTGCGGCTTGCCATGGATCGGCTTTCCAGAGATGGGGTGCTACTCTTTGCCTGTAACTCAAAAAAATTCCAGTTTTCGCCGGAGCTGGCAGACGATTTTCGCTTTGAAGAGATCACCCGGGAAATTATCTGCGAAGATTTCAAGCACAGCCGAAATGTCCACCGCTGCTGGCGGGTTACGCACCGAATACAACCCGATGAAACAGAGTATAACCACGGATGAGCACGGATGTTTTCTGATCGGTTAAATATTGGCCGTTGACAACCCTTTCGCGGCGAAGGCGCCGCTCCTACCCTTCCGGGTCAATCCGTGTCAATCCGTGGTTCAAAAAACATAAGGTTGCCATGCAGGATCCTTCCGAAGAAATTGTCCAGATAGTTGACGAGAACAATCAGGAAATTGGTGCTCTTGCCCGCGGCCTGATGCGGGAACAGCGCCTTATTCACCGAGCCTGTTATATCCTGGTCTTTAACGGGGCAGGCGAGCTCTTTGTCCAGAAACGAACCATGACCAAGGACATCTATCCCGGCTACTGGGATGTTGCCGCCGGAGGTGTGGTGCTGGCCGGGGAGAGTTATGAAAAATCAGCAGAGCGGGAACTGGCCGAAGAGTTAGGGGTCAGCGGCGTGAACCTGCAGTTTCTCTTTGACCAGTACTACGAGGATGGTGGAAACCGCGTCTGGGGCCGCATCTTTACCTGCTTCCACGAAGGGCCGTTTACTCTGCAGGTCGAAGAGGTGGAATACGGCCGGTTCATGGATCCAAAAATTGCCCTGGAATACAGTCTGGTTGAGCCCTTTACACCGGATGGAGTTATTTTATTGGAAAAACTTCTGGAGGCCGGCCCGCAACCACGAAACACAAAAAAAACACGAAAAGGGTAATAAGCGTTGCAGTATTGCCCTTGATCTATTTTTTCCAATATTCAAACAACTCGTGAATGCCCTTGTGGGCAAGTTTTGACATTGCAAAAAACTCTTCCGGGTCAAAGGGTTGGCCTTCGGCTGTGGCCTGGACTTCTATCCAGCGGCCGTCTCCGGCCATGACAAAGTTGGTGTCGACCTCGGCGCTGGAGTCTTCCTGGTAATCCAGATCAAGAACCGCACTTCCGTCGACGATCCCAACGCTTATTGCAGCGACCGGCAGGATTTTCGGCATGGTCTGCAACCGGCCGTCCTGTACCATCTTCTGCAAGGCCATGCGCAGAGCCAGGGCCGCACCGGTGATGGAGGCACAACGGGTGCCGCCGTCGGCATTAACCACATCGCAGTCCACCCGCAGGGTATGCTCACCAAGATCTTTAAGATCAACCATCATCCGCAGAGATCGGCCGATCAAACGCTGAATCTCATAGGTTCTGCCGGTTTGCCCCTTCTTGGCCTCACGTCTGCCGCGGCTATGGGTTGCACAGGGCAACATGCCGTATTCGGCAGTGATCCATCCCTGGCCGGATCCCTTTAAAAAAGGCGGCACCTTGTCCTCCACCGAAACCCCACACAAGACATGGGTGTCCCCCATACGGATAAATACCGAACCATCAGCATGGAGTTGGGTACCGTACTCTATAACTACTTTGCGCAGTTCATCGACTGCGCGATTATCTGATCTCATGAAACTCCCCTGTATGGGTCTTGTCAACCCGGTTTTTAATTCTAAATCGCAGACAACCTGCGGTTACAGTAAGCATGTATTCTCGATTTCCTTAACTGCTTGAGCCAGATCTAGTTCTCTCCGTACTGATATTTTCTGTTCATAGGCATAGCCTGCTGCGCTCAGTGCGGGTTCTCCCGGAAAATCAGCCATCATGGTCATACCGTAGGGTTGTCCCTGCTCGTCATAACCGGCAGGTAGGCAATATTGTCTTTCAGCAACACCGGAAGACCGAACATGAAGCCATTGCCCAGAGCGTGCTTTCTTTCAGCATCCAGCTCGGCTGCCCGCTTCAGGGCATCGGGATTTAACTCCATAACAGAATTCAGCCGGTTTGCATCATAGCGTTTAATACGGGCAAAATACCAGGTGACCAGTGTAACCGAGGTAAGCTTCCCCTATGCAGCAGTTCCTGAATCTGCAGAACCGTTTTCCAAAGCAGGAGCTTGTCCAGAGCAATGACCTGCTGTGGAAAACGGTTCTGCAAAGGGGCTGAAGTCCAGCGCCCGTTTCGCTGTATACTCAGGCTCAGATCGGGGGAACTCCGGCCCTGCCGGCTGTTTACCCCAGCTCAAAAACAGGATAAACAACAGACAGACTACAGCCGGGACGGCCAGAGGCCAGGCCAATATTTATGTATCTTCAGTGGATTCTGGTTTCTTCGTCGATTCATTAAACAGAATGGGTTATTAAAAAAGAGTTTACGAAAGCCCTATGGCAGTTCAACAGCCCAGGTATCCAGGGCGGGTACTTTTTTTACTATTTGTTGATTTTGCAGAAACTCGGCAAAGCGCGTATAGCGGTGTTTATCCAGCGCTCCCGGCCGCAGGGCAAAACGGGACAGAGTATCTGCCCAGGCTCTCCTGTTGAGCTCATCATCCAGGTCTTTACGGCCCTTGATAAAGAGCTGCCAGCTCTTATCCGGATGATTCACCAGGTACTGCACGCCCTGTTCCAGCGCTGTCACAAATTTACGCAATTTTTTGTCTTCCAGGGCGGATCTGTTTGCCACAATAATGAGTTCATCATAAGCGGGAATGCCATATTCCTCGACAAAAAACGCACGTCCAGGTTGCTTTTCAATTGCCATCTGGTTCAGCTCAAAATTTCTGAACGCACCGATAACAGCGTCAGCCTTCTTACTGAGCAGCGAAGGAGATAGCGAAAAATTGACATTCACCAACTTGATATCATCAAGGGAGATGCCTTTTTTTTCCAGCATAACTTTAAGCAATACGGTTTCAAACCCGCCCACAGAGTAGCCGACAGTTTTTCCTTTGAGATCAGCAATGGTCTTGATGTCGCTGTCAGCCAGTACAACCAGAGAGTTCAGTGGGGTAGCGATGAGAGTGGCAATTCGAACCAAAGGCAGGCCCTGATCCACCTGCATCTGATGCTGGTGCTGATAGGAAACTGCAAGATCGGCCTTGCCGGCGGCGACCAGCTTAGGTGGATCATTGGGATTTACCGGGGAAATAATCTCAACATCCAGCCCCTGGTCGGCAAAGTAGCCCATTTCCTGGGCAACAATGATCGGCGCATGATCCGGATTGAGGAACCAGTCCAGCAGCAGGGTTATTTTTTCTCCGGCTGCAGCTGATCCGGCAGAGCACAGGACTGCAGTTACAAGGAACAGGCACAACATTTTTCGTAAACATTTCATGGTAGAACCTCCCGGGCTGTTTCCCAGAATATCAGTTTATTCAGGGAATAATCTATAATAAAGTAAATAGTTAACGATGAGAGTGAAAGAACGGTCAGGGCTGCAAACATCACGTCGATCTGCATCCGCGCATTGGAGTGAAGCATATAATAGCCAAGCCCGCTGCTTGAACCGACCCACTCACCTACAACAGCGCCGATGGGGGCAACTGCAGCCGCCACCCGCAGCCCGGCAGCAAAAGAAGGCAGAGCTGAGGGAATAATGATATGACGCAGAGTCGCGGTTGGAGCAGCATCCATGCTCCGGGCAAGTTCCAGCAGATCAGGATCAATCCGCTGCATGCCGTAATAAAACGAAGAGGTCACGGGAAAAAAAATAATCAACACGGTCATAGCCACCTTGGAGGCCAGCCCGTAGCCAAGCCATAGCACCAGTACAGGTGCCAGAGCAAAGACCGGAATCGCCTGACTGATCACCAGTACAGGCAGCATCCAGTATTTCAGACGTGGCAGAAGGATCATGGCCAGTGCACATGAGGTACCAAGCAGTGTGCCAAGCAACAGGCCTAAAATAATCTCGGTCAGGGTTGTCTGGAGATGGAAAAGCAGGGTAGGCAGATGCGAGCCAATGGCCTTCAGCACCGGTATCGGGCCTGGCAGGATATAATGCGGCGCTCCGGTAAGGGTGACAATCAGCTGCCAGCAAAGCGTCAGCCCGGCGGCTATAATGAATACTCGAAAAATCTTCATACCCGAGTAAGTAGAAAATCAAGCAAATCCGGATACCTGTTTACAATTTCCGGATCCCCAGCCTCTCGAGGCGGTGTGCCGGCCAGCCGGATATCCGCCTCAACCTGCACCGGATCTCCCCCAAGCACCAGGATACGATTGCCCATGCGCAAGGCCTCCAGAGGATCGTGAGTGACCAGCAAGGTTGTTGCGCCCCGGGTCATGCGGGCACAGAGATTCTGCAGCCGGACTCTGGTCAGGGCATCAAGTGCAGAAAATGGTTCATCCATAAGCAGGATGTCCTGATCCTCCATCAGAGTTCGCAGCAGGGCCACCCGCTGGCGCATGCCGCCGGAAAGTTCAGCAGGCAGGCTGTGTACATATTCGGCAAGACCAGCCTCAACCAGCAGTTCTCCTGCCTTGAGACGCAGGGGTTCTGTAACCTCACTGCGCAGTCTGGCCCCGAGTAGCACATTGTTGAGCACAGTGAGCCAGGGCAGGAGGAGATCGTCCTGGGCCATCCAGGCTGCCCTGTTCCCATGGCCACCTGACTGAGCAAAACGAATAATCCCGGTATATGCCAGCGACGAGTGACCGGCAACCAACTTTAAGATGGTCGACTTACCGCAGCCGCTGGGACCGAGCAGGCAGGTGCAGTCGCCGTGATGTACAGTAAAGGAAAGATCCTGGAAAAGAGTGCGCCCGGCAAAGGACAGGGTAATCCGATCAAAGACAATTGCAGGGGACGGCATGGGCAATTAGAACCACTTATAAAAATGATGCACCGGTCCATGCCCCTGCCCTATCCGGTATTGGGCCCCACCAATAACTGCACCGGTTATGTACTCCTTGGCCTGCCTGACCGCCTCTTCCACGCCCTCTCCACGGGCCATCAACGAGGCAATGGCTGATGAAAGCGTGCAGCCGGTACCATGTGTGTTTTCGGTCTTAATTCGTTCCCCTTGCAGCACAACATTTTTTTGCGTCGCACCAAGATAGAGCAGATCATCACTGGCCTCTTCTTGTAGATGACCGCCTTTAATCAAAATATTGGGGCAGCCAAGCCCTGCCAGCTCGTTTGCGGCCTGTGCAACCTCAGCAGGTGTTTTGATATCGCGGCCAAGCAGCACCTCTGCCTCGGGCAGATTCGGGGTAATGATACCTGCCCGGGGAATCAGGTATTCTTTAAGGGCCTGGATGGCCTCATCCTGGAGCAATTTATCACCACTGGTGGCCACGATCACCGGCTCCAGCACTATTTGTTTCTCCTTGAACCGCTCCAACTGATCGGCTACGCATCTGATCAGTTCCGGTGAAAACAGCATGCCGATCTTTACTGCATCAACGCCGATATCGGTCAGAACCGCCTCCATCTGCAGACGGACAAAATCAACCGGTACAGGATGAATGCCGCTGACTCCCACTGTGTTCTGGGCCGTCAATGCAGTGATCACACTCATCCCGTAACAACCGTTGGCGGAAATAGTTTTCAGATCGGCCTGGATCCCGGCCCCGCCGCCACTGTCTGAACCGGCAATGGTCAGTACCCGGCAATATTTTTTTTGAGGATCGTGTTCCATCGTGGTGTTTTTTCTTGTCAAATCCTGTTAAGTACTACATCTGAAGATACAGGCGAGACCGTCATGCAACATGATCTGCCAGGCTATACAAGGTGAGGCAACAAAATTGCGAGGATGATACGCTCAGAAAACTCTCGGGGAAGGCAAACAGCAGTCTCTGCATTCCCTGCGCCGGCATTATCCGGATCAGGTTCAATGGGTATCTCTCAGGCAAAATGCCACCCCTGCAAAACGTCTACATAAACGAATAAGCAACTTATATCGAATTTTACATAACCTGTCAATCTGTTCCCCAGGCGTTGGGAAATGCTGAAAATTTTTCAACCAGAGCATCCCTAGCGTGTGTAAATATACTGTTCACTGCTGATTAACTTTCACGAGGTAACAACCTTGCAGTACGATTTTGATCAAATCATTGAGCGATCCCATACCCATTGCGTTAAATGGGAATTTATGCAAATCCAGGACAGCAGGGTAAACCAGGACACCCTGCCCTTCTGGATTGCAGACATGGATTTTGCCTGCCCCCCGCCCCTGCTGGAGGCTATCAAAGAACGTGCAGACCAGCTCATTTTAGGCTACAGCATGGCTGATGCCGGCTATCATAAGGCGGTCTGCAGCTGGATGATGCACCGCTTTCACTGGGAAATCAACGCCTCTGAAATCTTCATCAGCTCCGGAGTGGTGCCCGCACTCATCAATCTGATCCTCAGCCTTACCCGTACGGGAGACGGCATCATCATCCAGCGACCGATCTACTACCCGTTTTCAGCTATTATTCCCTATACTAAAAGAACCCTTGTCAATAATCCGTTATGCCGCACAGGAGACCTGTACACGATTGACTTTCAAGATCTGGAACATAAGGCCAAGGATCCGAATACAACCATGATGCTCTTCTGCAGCCCCCATAATCCCGTGGGCAGAGTCTGGAGTGAGGATGAGCTGCTGCAGGTTGCCGATATCTGCCTGAAAAACGATGTGATTCTGGTCTCTGATGAGATTCACGCCGACTTGCTGCGACAAAAAAAAATCCATACTCCGGTTGCGGGGCTCCTGCCGGATGAAAACACCATCATCACCTGCACGGCACCATCCAAGACATTTAATGCAGCCGGACTGCAGCTTGCCAACATTATCATCAAGAACAAACAGTTTCAGCAAAAATGGACCGCCCAGACCGGGCCGGAATTTCCACCGCCACTTTCACTCGCCGCAGTTAAGGTGGTATATAGTGAAGCAGAAGACTGGCTTGAGCAACTGCTTGTCTACCTGGACGACAACTTTGTGTTTCTGGCTGACTATCTTGCAAAGCACCTGGCCAAGGTTCGATTCGCCATCCCCGAAGGCACCTATCTGGCCTGGATTGATTTCAGCGGTTACGGATTTGATGACAGAGAACTTGCTGACATACTGCTCAAAAAGGCCAATGTCCTGCTTGAAGGAGGCACCATGTTCGGGCCGGAAGGTACAGGATTTCAGCGGATGAACATTGCCTGTCCACGATCGACGCTCGAACAGGGACTTACCCGGATTACGGCAGCTCTGACAGGCTGATACCCGATTTTTCAGACACAATATTTGAGAAAATTACTCAATAGTACAATCATGAAAAATATACTGACGGCGAACTTTCATTTTTCAGACCAGGAGTATGAGTTAAAGTCAAGGGTTATGGCCATAAACGTCCTGCTCCTTGTGATTGCTCCCCTGCTTTTCACCATGAGTATTTTCAGATTTACCAACAGTAATCCACAGCAGGGACTGGTTGATCTTATTTTTGCGCTAATCTGCATTTTCGGGGTGTTCAGGATCAGAGGCGACAAAAAACGAATTGACTCAGCAGCCTACACCGGTTCTTTCTTAAGCCTGCTCCTGACAGCGGCACTTTTTATCCTTGTACCGGAGGATACGCTGCGCATAGGCTGGTTCCTGGTTCTTCTCGTCTTAACATTTTTTCTTGCCGGGCCCAAAATCGGAATTGTCATCTCTTTGCTTTCGCTTGTCTTTCTCTGGATCATGCAAGGTATAACGCAGTCTGGATATAGTACCTACGATCTCCTGTACTTCAGCAGCTTATCGGTGATGATTTCGATATTACTGAGTTTTTATGGATACAGAGATGCCAGGCACAGGCTGCGTCTTCAGTCATTGAACAGTGAACTCGAAGATAAAGTTCAGACCCGTACAGCGGAACTCGCCCAAGCCAACAAAGAGCTGAAACTCTTTTTTTATGCCCTCGATACTGCCTCAGACCTGGTCATCATCAGTGATATGAGCGGTCAAATTGAATATACCAACAGATCTGTTCTTGATTTTTCCGGTTGGGAAAACACTGAAGTCCTTGCCAAAGCAACAGACATCTTCTGTGCTGATGAGCACTATGTAACCAACACAGTCATTCCCTCCCTGATGAATCAGGGCTACTGGGAAGATGAAATTGAAGCCGTTCAGAAAAACGGCACTACCTTTCCTGCCTTTATCAACAGCACAATTATCCTTGATGATAAACAAACAGCACTCGGTATCGTCTACATCATCCGGGACCTGTCTGATATCAAACAGGCGGAAAAAAGAAAACTGCAGATTGAAATAAAAAGCCAGCAGTCAAGCAAAATGGAGGCCATCGGTCTCATGGCAAGCGGTGTAGCCCATGATCTGAACAACATCTTATCCGGGGTGATCAACTACCCTGAGCTGCTGCTGTTGGAAATGGCTGAAGACGATCCGCAGCGCACACGTATAGAAAAAATTCAGCATGCAGGACTTCGGGCGGCAGCGGTTGTCGAGGATCTACTCACAGTAGCCCGAGGTGTTGCCATGGCAAAAACATCCTGTAATGTCAATGTACTACTGAAAGATTACCTGACCTCACCTGAAATACACCATGCCCTGACTGTCCAACCGGGAATAAAACTCTGTACGAATTTCTGTGCAGACCCTGCAACCATCCTCTGTTCCGTCATTCATATTCGCAAATGTCTACTCAACCTGGTGATCAACGGATGTGAGGCAATCCGAAACCCCGGCGTGCTGACCGTTTCCACTGCATCATGCACGCTTGATGCTCCCCTGAAAGGAAAAACAATTGAAATCCCGGGAGGAAACTATGTCATGCTTTCTGTTTGCGACAACGGTGGAGGAATATCTCCTCAAGACATTGCCCACATTTTTGAACCATTTTACAGTAAAAAAGTGATGGGTCGCAGCGGCACCGGAATTGGCCTGGCCGTGGTATGGAATGTTGTACGAGACCATGACGGCTATATCAATGTCACCTCTACTCCCTCAGGCACCTGCTTTGACATCTATTTTCCACAGCACCTGAAGCCTGCTGAACAAAAGATCAAGAGGGGGGCTTCTGCAGATATTCAAGGCAGGGGACAGACAATTATGGTCATTGATGATGAGAGCAGTCAGCGTGACATCGCAACCGCTCTGTTAACCAGACTCGGATACAACGTGATTTCTGCAGCAAGCGGGGAAGAGGCAGTGACGCATCTCAACAGCAATGCTGTTGATCTGGTAATTCTGGATATGATCATGGAACCCGGTATGAACGGCAGAAAGACCTACGAGCAGATCCTCTTTCTCCATCCCGGACAAAAAGCCGTTATAAGCAGCGGCTTTTCAGAAACCGACGAGGTAAAAAAAGCCCAGGAACTCGGGGCTGGGGTATTCATAAAAAAACCGTACACTCTTGATCAACTGGGCGTGGCAGTACAACAGGGGTTGGCAGGTACATGAGGCCAAGAACTGCAGGACAGTAAAACGCACAGCCTTTGTCCTGCAGGTACCACTGATCAAACAATTAAAATGTCATAATCATAACCGCCAACGGGGTCGAGACAATCAGTACTGATGCACCACCGCCTGCCCGTTACTCTGAGGCGCGTTCCCTGGCAAGTTCTTCCGGGCTCATTATCCAGAACGGTTTACCGTTTTTGGTCAGGCGAACTTTAAGCTCGAAAAAATCACCCTTTTTTATCTTTGAGGCCATGAACACATCCTTGCCGTCAATCTCGGCCCAGGAACCCTTGACCTTAATTTTTTCACCCCGCTTAATGCCGATGGAATCGCCTAAAAACCATTTTGGCCCTATTTGAACCAGCACCTTATCACCATCACCGTCCTTCATGATCAGGCCAACCCCAGGCGCCATGCCCTTCATGGGAGTGACCTCAATGACCTTTTGCACGTAGCCCTTCAATTTATCCAGTTCTGATGCCTGGTACAGTTTATTATAGGCACCGTCTTCCTGCCAGCCGCCCATGTCCTTAGGCGCCGCAAAAATAACCCCACTGGTAACCAGCATAATACAACAGGCAGCAACAGCTACAATATGACGTATTGACATAAAAGCCTCCTTACAGTTTCCGTTTATCAATTACTCGTTTGGACTTGCCTTCCGAGCGTTCCAGGGTCTTTTCTTCCACCAACTTGACATTGACGCCAATGCCGAGTTCCGAGGACAACCGAGCCTTGATATGATCCACCAGCTGACGCTGCTTTTTCATCTCGTCAAAGAACAGGGACTCGTTGACCTCAACCAGCACGGTCACCCTGTCGTTATGATTTTCCCGCTCAATGATGATCTGGTAATGGGGCGTAGTGCCCTCAATTTCAAGCAGCACTGTTTCTATCTGGATGGGAAAGACATTAACGCCTTTAATAATCAACATATCATCGGTACGGCCCATGATGCGCTGCATGCGGGTAAAGGTTCGGCCGCAGGGGCAGGGCTCGGGGATAAGCCGGGTGAGATCGCGGGTCCGGTAGCGGATCATGGGAAAGGCTTCCTTGGTCAGGGTGGTCACCACCAACTCACCCACCTCACCGGGTGCCACCGGTTCCAGGGTATCAGGATCAATGACTTCTAAGAGGAAATGATCTTCATTGATGTGCAGGCCATTGCACTCCTCGCATTCGCCTGCTACACCCGGCCCCATAACTTCAGACAGTCCATAATTATCCGTGGCCCGGATACCTAATTTTTCATGTATTTCATGGCGCATGGCCTCGGACCACGGCTCGGCCCCAAACAGCCCCACTCGTAAAGATAAGCCATTGGGATTAATGCCCATCTCCATCATGGTATCGGCAATGATCAGGGCATAGGATGGAGTGCAGACCAGAGCAGTGGTTTTAAAATCCTGCATGATCTGGATCTGGCGTTTGGTGTTGCCGGCCGAGATAGGAATAACCGAGGCTCCCAGCCGCTCTGCCCCGTAATGGAGGCCAAAACCGCCGGTAAACAGCCCGTAGCCGAAGGCGATCTGAATAACATCATCCTTGGTTACTCCGGCTCCGGTCAGAACCCGGGCCACCAGGTCGGACCAGTTTTTCAGATCATTTCGGGTATAGCCGACAACCGTGGCCAGGCCGGTGGTGCCGGACGAAGAATGAATCCGGACAATATCACGCTGGGGCACGGCAAACAGGCCGTAGGGATAATTATCACGCAGATCCTGCTTGACGGTAAAGGGAAGTCGCCGCAGATCATCAAGAGACTTGAAATCATCGTAATTAATTTTCAGTTCTTCAAATTTCTTCCGATAAAACGGTACATGGGTTCCGACCCGGTACAGGGTGGACTGGAGACGTTCCAACTGGAGCTGTTCCAGGTCTTCCCGGGCCATGCATTCTTTTTCTGGTTGCCAGTACATAGGGGACGGTTCAGGGTTTAAGGTTTATAGTTCAAGGTTCAAAGTGCCAATCAGTCAATTTTTTCACGACCAAGGTAGGCTCGCTGGACGTCGCGGTTGGCGAGTAAATCTTCTGCCGGTCCCTGGACGATTACCTTGCCGGTTTCGAGGACATAGCCGCGGTCGGCGATGGACAGGGCGGCCTTAGCGTTCTGTTCGACAAGGAGTACGGTATTACCCTCCTTGCGCAGCTGAACAATAACCTGGAAGATATCACGAACCACCAAAGGCGCCAGGCCGGTGGAAGGTTCGTCCATCATAACCAGGCGTGGGCGGGACATCAGAGCCCGGCCCATGGCCAGCATCTGCTGTTCACCGCCGGACAGGGTGCCTGCCAGCTGTTCTTTACGTTCGCGCAGCACGGGAAAGAGGTCATACTGATGTTCAAGTTCCTCCAGCACAGCTGCTTTGCCCTCTTTTTTCTGGAGAACATAGCCGCCTAAAATGAGATTTTCCTCAACCGACATGGGGGCAAATACCTGCCTGCCCTCGGGTACCAGTACGCAGCCCGAAGCCACTATATGACGGGAGGCAAGCCGGGCACAGTCCTGATCAAGAAACGAAATATTGCCGGCAGAGGGCTGGACCAGTCCTATGATGGTGGACAACAGGGTGGTTTTTCCTGCCCCGTTGGCCCCAATCATGGTGACGATTTCACCACCGTCCACATGCAGGGAAATATTTTTCAGGACCCGCAGCTTGCCGTAGCCTGCATCAAGGTTTCGAATCTTCAGCATTTTTTGTGTTTAATATACTCTCTGCCCTGGTTCAGGCAGCAATATCCTCGTCTTCACCAAGATAAATTTTGATCACTTCCGGATTCTGCTGGATGGCGAGCGGCTCGCCCTCGGCTATCTTGCTGCCGAAGCTGAGCACCACAATTTCATCAGAAATATCCATAACCAGTGACATATCATGTTCAACCAGCAGCACCGTAATTCCCATATCACGAATCCGGGTAATCAAACGGGCGACCTCAGCTGTTTCATAAATATTGAGGCCGGCAGCCGGTTCATCCAGGAGCAGCAGTTGCGGTTCCGTGGCCAGGGCCCGGGCCATTTCCACGGCCCGCTGCTGGCCGAACGCCAGGCTGGTAGCCTCCACATCGGCAAATTCGGCTATTTCAAGCAGCTCAAGCAGCTCCATGGATTTATCTTTAATCGCCTTTTCCTCTTTCCAGCTAAAGGGAGGATGAAAAAGCCCGGCAATAAAACCAGCCCTGCTCTGAATATGCCGCCCCACCATCACCGACTCCAGGGCGGTCATGCCATGAAACAGCTTGATGTTCTGAAACGTCCTCGACAAGCCGAGTGCGGCAATCTGATGCGGTTTTTTCCCCTGAATTTCCTGTCCCTGAAAGACAATCGTGCCCGACGTCGGCGGCAGGTTCCCGGCAATCAGGTTAAAGAGCGTCGTCTTGCCGGCACCATTGGGCCCGATCACCGCCTTAATCTGTCCCTCACGAACAGTAAAACTGACATCATCAACAGCCTTAAGGCCGCCGAATCGTTTATGGACAGCGTTTAATTCAAGCATGGGTTGTGACCAACAGTATTAGTCTCACGCAGATAGCGCAGATTTCGAAGGCGCAACGTTTTTTGTTTTTACCTTTGCGTCTTTGCGCCTTTGCGTGAGAAAAAAATTCATTCGTTATCTCCATACTTCTTGAATTTCGCCAATAAGGCCTTGCCGCGGATACTCAAAATTCCGTCCGGAGCAAAGAGCATGACCAGGATAAGGATAGTACCAAACACTGCATCGTCATAGGAACCAAACACTCCGCGCAGGGAGAGAAAGGTCAGGGTGACGCCCATGATCAGTACGCCCCAGAGGTTGGCCATGCCGCCGACTGCGACCAGGGCAACATAGCGGACCGATTTCATGACCGAGGCCTCGGACGGGCCGATACCGCCGTTATAATGGGTCAAAAAAACTCCGGCTAATGCCGCGTACACGGCACTGAGCACAAATACACTGAGTTTGAGGCGGGACGTATTGATACCAATGGCCTCGGCCGCCTCCTCTGAGCCGTGGATGGAGCGCAGGGCACGGCCGATCCTGGAATTAATCAGGTTCAGCAGGAGGATCATGCCGATAATCAGAATAGCCCAGGCTATATAATAATTCTCAGCCCGGTGGCCGAAATCGCCACTCACGGTCAGAACCGGCAGACCGCTCTCACGCAGCAGCCTATCCACCGCCTTTTTATCAAAGTGGA
>CAZQKF010000007.1:0-16014 GCA_964593645.1 uncultured Desulfobulbus sp. | reverse complement strand
ACCCTGTATGACCGGGTATCGCTGATGGGTGGCAGTAAAAATGCATCCAGTCCAATGGTAGAGAGTTCCATCGACAAGATCGTTATCCTGCTGGTCAATGCCCAGACCCGGCCGGCCCAGCCCATGGAACAGTCTGACGAAGAACCGCCTGTGGTTGAGGTCATCAATGCAGTGACCGATGCTCAGCTGCAGCGCTACAACACGGAAACCCTGATCTTGGTGGAAAATGGGCTGAACCAGTGGGCTGCCGAACTCTCCTCACCGGGCCGGACTATTAAACCCTATTTTATCGTAGTTGATTTTGATTCCATAGAAGACATGGACAAGCGACAGCTGTTCAATAATATTGCCACCAGCTTTGCCCTGCCTGCAGAGGAGGTTGACAGTCTGGTCGGTACAGCCCGATCTTTACTGCGCAGCAACCCGAATTTCCAACAGCTGCTGCACGATATCCGTTGAACGCATTTTCTGAGATCTTGCCGGCCGCACAGGTCGGTACCCTTGACGTACTCCTTTACACAATCAGCCTTATCCTGTTCTGCAAGGGATATTCCGGTCGACAGACAAAACAGCCGGTATAACGTGGAAGGCCAATGATCTCGAACTCGTCATGATTGGTTACAAACCTGGTGTCACTGACAAGGATGTCCAACTCTCCATTACTCAGCCCCTCAAGAAGCGTGGGTACCCATTTCACCTGTGTTTGTGCAGTGAGGGGGGAGGGGTATTCGCTGCCATCCGTCCCAGGTTCTGCCGAGCAGCATCTCTGCCGCCAGCGGCCCTATGCCTATGCGGATGAGACCGCTTTCCAGATCCGCCAGCATCTTCAGTTCTCGTTCCAGACGTTTTGAATCCCGGAGAATCAATCGCCCCAGTTCCAGAGACCGCCTGTCAAAGGCGGTTGGACTTACTTCCCGCACATTCAGATATCCTGACCTCGTAGATTCCCTGACACTACCAAAGTGGAATCTGGTAACAAACAAAAAAAGCAGCAAAAAAGCTATTATTATCAACTGCTACACTTTGCCCAATTCCTGCAGGTGGTCGAATCCTGTTTCGGTAGTATATTTACAGGCGTTTGGACGAGAAGACCCGGCACGGATATATTTGATGCAAGTTGGACGAAAACTGCAGGTGAGAATCCTGGTCAAAAATATACAGATATTATTGATTTCAAAGGAATTAAAAATAGACAGGTTACACTCTATCGACGGGGCAATGGCGGCACCTATACGGGATCGATCTCTGCCGATGGTGGATTAGTCGGTGATGGCACCGCATCCTGGTATGTTAGAGGTTGTTTTTGGAAAGCCGACATCAGCAAATAAAATCTTGCCGCATAGTGTTGGGATGCCGGATATTCTTATAAAAATGTGATAGATTTTTTTTTTGACCCAAGCCTTCACTTCATTGTTTTGCCCATCCAACCCTGAAACAGGATACTGCCTACAATAAGTGCCAGGCCGACAAAGGTGGCCGGGTAAATTTTCTCGTCAACTACCAGATGCAGAATCAGCAGGGAAAAAAACGGGGTTACGTAAATCAGGTTGCCGATGCGGGCAGCTGATGAGGTCAACTGCAGGGCGGTGAGCCAGAGGGCAAAGGTGATACTCATCTCAAAGAGACTGACATAGATCAGCGGCAGCCAGGCCATGGTCGGGGGCAGTTCGATGCTGCCGGTCAGCAGGCCCAGCAGGCCGGTAAACAAAAAACCGAAACAGAAACCGGTAAACAGTTTGAGCACCGGGTCCAGGCTGTCTTTGGCATTAAAGAGCCAGTACACCGCCCAGATCAGGGTCGATCCTCCGGCCAGCAACACTCCAAAACTGCTGACTTCGCCAAAGCTGGTCAGCTCACCCCGGGTGGCAATGATCACTGCCCCGATAAAGCTGATCAACACGGCCAGCAGCTGGCTTTTACTCAGCTGCTGGCCCAGGATGGGAACCGACAGCAGGGTGAGCACCAGGGGCCAGCCGTAGTTTAAGCTCATGGCAATCTGGCCGGGCAGAATGGCATAGGCCTTGAACAGGACGACATAATAGAGAAAGGGGTTGAGAAAGCCAAGCAGGGCTGCCCGCGAAATTGTACGCCTGTTAAGTGTTGTGAGCAGTTTCAGTTTTCCCCGGCAGACAAGGATACTCGCCAGGGAAAGGGTTGAAAACAGGGTGGAGTAGAAGAGCAGGCTGTAGGGACTGACATACCCCAGGGCAATTTTAAAGGCTGAGGCTGCAGTTGCCCAGAAGGTGATGACCAGGATGGTCAGCAAATAGGCCTTGCTCTGGTCACGCATAGGAAGTGTGCGGTTTATCCAGGCTCAGGCCGCACTGAAGCGGCGGACATGCTCCCGGGACTGACGGGCTGCCAGTGCCTGGTCATTACGGCCGATGGCGTACACCATCATGCGCAGGTTCTGGAATCGTTCCTCAAATCCGTTTGCCTTATCGTTTTTGCCTTGATCATTTGCCGGTTCAAGGTTGTCCCGGATGGACTGAAGCAGAAAAATGTACAGCGAGTTGTCGGCAATCCGGTAGATTTCCTGCTGAATTGCCCGGTCGCTCTCCATGAACTGCTCCGGGCCATCTTCATTGTCATCCTTATGCTCCTGCGCCTGCAAAACCAGTTTTTTAAGGAGCACCACATCAGGGGCTGTTGCCTTTTTTGCTGCAAGGGCTGCAACGGTGGCTTCGGTCTCTTCCAGCAGTTGGACAAGATGATCCGGTGTTGCCTGCTTTGCGCGAATAAGGATGGCCAGGTTTGTTGTAATCAGATCACTGTTGAGCTGTCGGACAAAGGCTCCGCCCCCGGCACCCAGACGGATTTCAATCAGCCCCTTCTGTTCCAGAATGCGCAGCGCTTCACGCAGGGTTCCCCGGCTGGCCTTAAACTGGGCACAGAGATCACGCTCTGCAGGCAGTCGTTCATCGGGCTGAATTTCTCCGTCTAAAATAACCTCTTCTATCTGGTCAACAATATCTTGAAATATACGATTTTGCTTTGCTTTTTTAAATTTCATATCCTGGTCCAGAGCAAATTTTGAATGGTTTGATCTTTAAATATTACTTCAGAGCCAAACAGTGGTCAATCATTTTCCAGTGAGTTGTATATCCAGTGTTTTGCTCGTTTCACTGGCTACTATGGCCTCTGCTGACTTCCGTTGTACGATAAGCACACCTTGCGGCTTGCTCACTCATCACATCAATGAGATACAACGGACGTGTGCCTGCCGGTGCCGCTGATTTTTTGATTGCTCTGTGCTGAAGTCGGGGCTCGTCATTAGAATCCTCCCTGGTTATTTTATGGAGGTTCATCATGGCTGGAGCGATCCCCTTTACTTGAGCAACTCTTCTACAACGCCTCGAAAATGATCCAGGTCAATGGTCATGAATTCGATCGGCACTTGGACAAGATCATAAAACTCCATGATCGCCTCATCATCCAGCGGTTCCAGCTGCGTATCCAGCAGGAGAATGCGGTCATACCAGCCCAGGCTCAGCCGGGCATCTTCAACCGTCCAGCGACCATCGGCAACAAGGTTTGTAATCATCTCAATCCAGCCGGGCGTCATGAGAACAGTTCTGTTTTGCTGCAGTTCCAGCGTCTTTTTCCTGCCGAGAAAGATTTCAAAACAGTTCATATGATCCGGCAAACGGCCGTTATTCTCATCAGCCAGCGTGCCAATGGGGATCGTGCACTCGCAGTCTTTCCCCACCAGCAGGCTGAATTCACAACCTTTTTTCTGCGAGTCGCCAATGGCCTCGTTGAGTTGCGTGAGCATGGAACCGGGATGATGATGGACATCATAGTCCAGTGCATGGCAGGTAAGATTTTCTGCCCGGGGAAGTACGGCCTGCAGTTCATTCTTGAACACCGGGCAGTAGATGAGATGTTTTTTACGGCTTTCCATAGAATTATTGCGCGTGTGAGCTGTTGAGTAGACAAAAAAATATCTTACTCAAGTTCACCGCGTTCGCCCAGGTTTCCGTAGCGGTGATAATTATTGCAGATTGACTGCTGGCGGAAATATTGGAGCAGTTCAAGTCGTCCTTCCATATAGACAGGTGTCCGTGCGATATAAAAGCCGGTCTTGGCAGCACCCTTAAAGACTTCATCGGGCACTCTGTCCGGAGCTGCATAACGAATGCGACCGATGTCGGACAGGGCCGTCAGCAGTTGTTGATCACTCTGGCGAATGATTGGATTATCAGCCAGCAATCGTTTGCCGTACCGGTTATAAAGAAAGTCGGTTGCACTATTGTGCAGTTCCTCGGGTAGACTGACTTGAACCTGACATCCAGCTGCTCTGGCCGCACCAATCCGGGCCAGGGTATCAAACAGGCTGTCCTCGGGATGAAGCCGGATAACCATGCCGTCAATGGGCAGGTAGCGGAGAATATTTTCCTGGCCGCGCAGATGAAAATAATCTTCGCGGCAACCGAATTTTTGTTCTACCTGGTAGAGGTAGCTCTTAAGGGCGGGCAGCGTCTTGCTGATATTCTCACTTTCGTTGCCGAATTTTCCCCAGCGCAGCAACACCTCCCAGTCGTTAATCAGCCGGAGTAGGGCGGATTCCTGTTCAATTACCCCGGTCTGCGGAAATCCGTGTTCTGTAAACTCCATGAACTGGCTGACATAATCCGGACTGCCTGCCTTAATACCCGGGCCCAGTGCCGATTTTCCCATACCGCCGAACGGCTGACGCAGGGTAACAGCGCCCGTGGTGCCACGGTTGATATACAGATTACCTGCCGCAATTTTTTCCTGCCAGCGCTCCTGTTCCCGTCTGTCCAGGCTCTCAAGGCCGCTGGTCAGGCCGTAACCGGTTGCATTGACCAGGTCTATGGCGTGATCCAGGTCATCGGCCCGCATTACTCCGAGCACTGGCCCGAAAAACTCAGTCAGGTGGGTATAGCTATGCGGACGAACCCCGAATTTTATTCCAGGCGACCAGATGTATGGATTTTTGTTGACCATCTCCGGGTGCAGGGCCCATTCTTCGCCGATTTCAAGGTTGTTCAGACCGCGTTGCAGGTCCTTGACCGGCGGTTTGATTAATGTGCCGAGTTTGTTGGCAAAATTCCAGGCCGAGCCTACGTGCAGGCTCTGCACTGCGTCCACCAACTGCTGCCTGAAATGGGGATCATCATACACAGACTGTTCCAGGATGAGCAGAGAGGTTGCACTGCATTTCTGGCCGCAGTTGCCAAAGGCTGACTGGACTACGTTTTTAATAGCTTGATCCCGATCTGCCATGTCTGTGACAATGGTAGCGTTTTTACCGCCGGTCTCTGCGGCCAGGTAGACCCCCGGACTCTGTTTGAGGATGGACAGGCCGGTATCAGTGCCGCCGGTAAGGATGATGAAGTCAATGCCTGTATGGCTGGTTAGCTTGGGCCCGATCTCGCTGCCGGAGCAAGGCAGAAACTGAAGCGTATTTTTTGATATCCCGCCCTCCCAGAAGCATTGGCAGATTTGCCAGGCCGTCAGTATTGCGTCGGATGAGGGCTTAAACAGTACCGTGTTACCGGAGGCAAGGGCGGCAACCACTCCGCCGCAGGGAATGGCCACAGGAAAGTTCCAGGGAGAGATAACCAGGCCCACGCCTTTGCCCTGGGCAGAAATCGAATCAAGTTCATCAAACCGACAGGCGCTATAGGGATAGAATTCTGCAAAGTCCACGGCTTCGGAGACTTCAACATCAGTCTCTGTAAACACCTTGCCCGTCTCAGCCGCTGCCGCTCCCAGGAAGTCACCGCGTTTCTTGCGCAGTTCCAGGGCAACTGCGGCAAGGATTTCGTGGCGCTGCCTTGCTGTTTTTTGCCGCCAGCCGTCCGGATCCTGTCTGGCCGTGCGGACAGCGGCATCAATATCTTCACCAGAGGCCAGGGCGCAGCGGCCTACGCAGACCTGGCCTAAAGACTGGTTGGGATCTCTGGATTCCCGGATCTGCCGGTCAGCAAAGATCTCGGTACCCGCAATGACAATTGGAACATCAATGGGTGCATCTGCTGTTGTTTTCATCCAGCGGCTGCGAATATTTTCAGCCCAATGCCTGTTGGCGGCAAGGGACCAGTCTGTATCAGCTTCATTGGTAAAGCTGTTGCTGTGCAGGCTTGAGGCATGAAGGCTGAAGATTTCAGTGCTTCGATTCTGGCTGCGGTTTGGCCCGGTACCGGCCTGGTCAATGGCGCGGCAGGAGGAAATAAAGCTGTCTTCTAGAAAATCCCATTCCCTGGAATCCACCTGCAGGCCCGGCGCATAGCGGAGGAAATTCTCTTGGGCCGTGTTTTCATCCAGCCTGCGGATCAGGTAGGCAATGGCGTTTATAAATTCATCTTTTGTTGCCACCGGTGCATAGAGCAGGACATCGCCGGACAGTTCCTGCAGGGCCCTCCGTACATGATCTGCCATCCCTTCCAGCATTTCAAAGTAGAAATAATCTGTTACCTTGTTGTGCTCTGCCAGGGTTGCGGCATAGGCCAGCTCAAACAGGTTATGGGAGGCCACGCCTAAGTTGACCGCTTTGATATTTGCAGGCTCCATGCCGTAGCGCACCATGCGCTTATAGTTGGCATCCACTTCCAGTTTGTTGTCATAGGGGGCAAGCGGCCAGTTATACAGGGCGGATTCCAGCTTTTCCATCTCCATATTGGCGCCCTTGACAATACGCAGTTTGATGGGAGCACCGTTATTCTGCACCCGCTGCCGAGCCCAGCCGGTCAACTGCTGCTGCAGGGGAAAGGAGTCGGGCAGGTAGGCCTGGAGCACGATTCCGGCAGACAGGTCATGGAATTCCTGCTGCTCCAAAGTCGAGCGAAAGGCCTGAAGAGTGATCTCCAGATCGCGGTACTCCTCCATATCCAGGTTGACGAATTTATGGACTTTACTGCCGTCGTTTCGGGTAAAATAATTTGCCCGGGCAGCCCGGTAAATCCTGGTCAGCCGTTCCTGTAAGACGGTAACGGTCTGATCAAAGGCCAGGGAGCTGATCTGGGAGTAGAGTGTGGAGATTTTTATCGAGATGTACTCGATATCCGGATCTTCCATGTCCCGGAGGTAGCTCTTCATCCGCTTGGCCGCCTCCTCTTCGCCAAGCACAGCTTCGCCGAGATGATTGATATTCATCCGGATGTTTTGTTTGCGGCGACGGTGAAGATGAGCGCGCAGGGCCTTTTTCTCACCAGGAATAATGGCTCGACTGCTGCTGCCCCGCATCTGTTCAATCATCTTGGGCACGGCAAAGGCAGGAAAATGTTTGCCCAGCCCGACAAACATCTGGATGAGCAGTTTTTCTACGTCGCCGAAAAAATGAGGTACCCCGTACTCTTCCAACAGGGTATCTATCTGGTCGGCCACCCGCTCCGGATTATGGGGCCGGAAACTCTGGTCAATGATCTTGGTCAGCAGGATTTTATCGGCCGGGTTGGTCAACAGGCGGGTCATCTGCTGCTGAATTTTTTCTTCTTCCGAGGTCAGCAGTTCATTGGCCCTGACCTGCCACGTCCTGGCAAGCTGGGTTGCCTGTTCGATGATTGAGCTCTGCGTCTGCATCTGCATGGTTTCCTCCCGGTCAGCAGGGTGTGCAAAAATCCTTATCTGTATTATAATGATCTGAGATAGGTCTGTATAATAAAAAAGACTCCTCACCCTTTTGGGTGCGTCTGTACATCGTTTATGCAATCTACTTTTAAATTTGTGCATATTTTTCCCTGTTCCTGTGGTGAATCAACACACATGGTATTCTTAAAACGCTGCATTCTCATTGTCCTGCTGATCTCTGCTTGTGCGGCCCAGGTTCAGGCCAAAAATTTTCGTGTCAATTCAGTTTTTGACATAGGGGATTTGACGCCGGGTAATGGATTGTGTGTTGCCTACATCATTATAAATCCACCCTTTGTGTTGCCGTTTTGTACACTGCGGGCTGCGATCCAGGAGAGCAATACGCTGCCCGGATTTGATAGTATTGAGCTGAGTTCGGGAACCTATAGTATAGAAATTGAGGGGCGGGAAGAAGACCAGGCCCTGACCGGCGACTATGACATTACAGATTCTCTGTTGATTTCAGGGGCGGGAGCAGAGCAAACTTTTATCGACGCTGCCGGACTGGATCGGGTTCTGGATATCCTTGAACCCGGCACCACCGTCACCTTCTCCAACCTGTCTCTAATTAACGGCAGCCTGCCTGCAGGGATCACCCTGGATCAGAAAGGCGGAGCCGGGATTCGCAATCAGGCAACACTGACTGTGCAATACAGCAGATTAACGGATAATACGCTGTCCGGCACTGTGAGTGGAGATGCCGGCGGGGCGATTCTCAATCAGGGAAATTGTACAATCCGCTCCAGTACCATCAGTAGCAACAGTGCCTATGAGGGTGGTGGGATTTTTAATGGGGAGGCCGGTTCCCTTACGGTCTCCACCTCTACCATCAGTCACAACACGGCTTTGTCCGGTGCAGGCCTGGCCAACGTCGGTACAGCTTCTTTAACCAATATGACCATCAGCGGCAATATTGCTGCTGGCTCTGCCCAGCTCTCTGGTGGCGGTGTAAGCAACTCCGGTCAGCTGCAACTCAGTCAGTGCACACTTGCCGGGAATTCGGCGCCTGGTGGAGGCGGGATTGCTAATTTCAGTACACTGACCATGGTGAATACCCTGCTGTCAGGCAATCGGGGCGGGAATTGCCTTGCCGGAGCAGGTATTGCCTCACAGGGATACAATCTTGACAGTGACGGCAGCTGCCAACTGACCGGCATGGATACAGACCTGCGCCTGGTTGATCCCCAACTGGGCCCCTTAGCCGATAACGGTGGTTCTACGAAAACCCATGCCATTTTTTACGGCAGCTCGGCCCGGGACAAGGGAAAAACCCTGCCATTCATCACCACCGACCAACGCGGCCGGCAACGCCCCGCAGGTGCTGCCTATGACATCGGAGCATTTGAGGCCAGTCCACCCGTGACACCCGGTATCACTCTCGTATTATTTTAAAAATCAATTGATACCCATTGGTTACTCTCAAATCTCGCTGTTCCTTGCAAGCCGGGGAGAGTAAATTTTGATATTTTGTGTTGACAAAAATACGTCATTTTAATATAGGACATTATACATCTTATATGCCTTGTTTTAAGTTTCGAATACGTTTTATTTTTTAACAGTATTTCTTTACTCTTACCCCTGAGGACAACACCAATGATTGCATACTGGATTGAAACAGCAACACATGCTCAACTGCAGGGACTCTGGTGGTTTCTCTGCTCTGTTCTTGGCTCACTCCTTATTTTCCTCTTTTTTGTTCAGGGCGGGCAGACGCTGCTCTGGCAGGTCGCTAAGACCCAGGTGGAAAAATCTCTGGTCATCAATTCTTTGGGTAAAAAATGGGAACTGACCTTTACTACCCTGGTTACCTTTGGCGGCGCCCTGTTTGCCGCCTTCCCTAAATTCTATGCCACCTCATTCGGCGGAGCTTACTGGGTGTGGGTGCTGATCCTGTTTACCTTTATTATTCAGGCTGTAAGCTATGAGTATCGCAGCAAGCCCAATAATGTGCTGGGTGCCAAAACATT
This sequence comes from uncultured Desulfobulbus sp., assembly GCA_964593645.1. Lineage (GTDB taxonomy): Bacteria > Desulfobacterota > Desulfobulbia > Desulfobulbales > Desulfobulbaceae > Desulfobulbus_C. Next base: position 6,451 of record CAZQKF010000007.1, on the reverse strand, counting down.
TGAGACCTTTCTCTTTATTAACGGCTCGGTCGGCGTCCTGCTCATTGGTGCAGCCGTGGGTACCTTCTTTACCGGTTCCAATTTTACCTTGAGCAGCTATAACTTTGTTACCTGGACCAGCTCCCTGCGTGGACTTGAGGCGGCCTTTTCCCTGTTTAATCTTTCGGTCGGTCTCTTCCTGGTCTTTAATGCCCGGGCTTTGGGCGCCATGTACCTGGTGAATAACATTGATTTCAATGGTGCGGAAGCACTTGAAGAGCGGCTGCGCGGAGCGGCCTGGAAGAACTTTACCTACAGCCTGCCCTTCCTGGGCTGGTTTCTGCTCCAGATTCTGCCCATGGACGGCTATGCCGTGAATGAGCAGGGTGTGGTTTTCATGCAGACCTGGAAATATCTTCTCAACCTTGTAGAAGTACCTGCGCTGGCAGTCTCTCTGGTGGTTGGCCTGATCCTAGTGGTTACCGGTGTGGTACTGACTGCTAAAACCGAGGCAAAATGCGGTATCTGGTCTTCGGGCCTGGGCACGGTGCTGGTCGGCATGACCATCTTTGGACTGGCCGGCTTCAACAACACTGCCTTTTACCCCTCCAAGGTTGATCTGCAGTCCAGCCTGACCATTCATAATGCATCTTCAAGCCTGTACACACTGCAGACTATGACATGGGTGGCCCTGGCCATTCCCTTTGTCCTGGCCTATGTTGCCTATGTCTGGTGGGCTTTGGATCGAAAGAAAATGTCGGTTGCCGAGGTAACCGGCCCTGAGGCCCACGAGCTGTATTAACTGTCGTCGGCAAGACGCGGCAGGTAGGATAAGAAGAAGCATGGTCTTTTTCTTATCCTCAGTATTTGTTCAGCAGGTATTCATTGCGGATATAAAATATCTTAATACTCAACAAGGTCTTTTTTCTCTGCTGCAATGATGCCGGAAAAACCAATTGTACAGCCAGGAACCTTGACACTTAAACCCTGAACCTTGAAATATATTTTATGCGATTAACACGGGCAGCTGAATATGCCATCCGGTGCATGGTCTACCTGTCCAACAAGGGGCGGGGAGAATTGACTAGTCGTCAGGAGATTGCGTCCAAGGCGGATATTCCGACCCATTTCCTGGCAAAAATAGCCCAGGATCTGGCCCGTTCAGGTTTCATTGAAATAAAGCAGGGCGCTCGCGGCGGCTTCATGCTCCTGAAAGATCCGGATCGGATAACTCTGTTGGAAGTCGTGGAAACCATGATCGGAGAAATCTACCTCAATGACTGCGTGGCCAGGCCGTCGTCCTGCAAGGTGACCGGAGATTGCTCCGTACACAGGGTATGGATGACCGCCCGTGACCAGCTGCGTGCAACCTTAAACAGTGTTACCTTTGCTCAGTTGATCAAGGAAAGATCCTGCGTCCCGGCACTGACAGTAAGTGAGATGGCCGCTGCCCCATTAAACAGCGGACTTTCTGACACGCACAATAAACTGCAATAGGTCAAACCAATGGAACAGACAATAATGCCTGCCCCCGGTGCTTTTCAGCGTGTTTACCGGTTTTATATCGACGGTTTTCGCCGTATGACCGTGGGCAAATCCCTGTGGAAGGTCATCATCATCAAACTGATTATCATGTTTGGTGTGCTGAAGCTGTTTTTTTTCCCTGATTTTCTTGCAACACAATTTACTACAGATGAACAACGGGCCGATCATGTGCTCAACGAGCTCACCCTGTCCGTGCAGGCAAATAATACTTTGGAAGGAGGAGAACGATAATGATTGAAAACATTGATCTGAACATGGTGAACTGGGCCAGGGCACAGTTTGCCCTGACAGCCCTGTATCACTGGATTTTTGTGCCACTTACCCTGGGCATCACCTGGATCATTGCCTTTTATCACACCATCTATGTGCGCACCGGCAGTGAAGAGTGGAAAAACCTGACCCGCTTCTGGATGAAACTGTTTGCGATCAACTTTGCCATCGGTGTTGCCACAGGCATTATCCTTGAGTTCGAATTTGGTACCAACTGGTCCAACTATTCCTGGATGGTCGGTGATGTTTTTGGGGCTCCTCTGGCCATTGAAGGTATCTTTGCCTTCTTTTTAGAGGCCACCTTTTTTGCTGTCATGTTCTTCGGCTGGAACCGGGTTTCCAAAAAATTTCATCTCTTTTCCACCTGGATGGTTGCAGTGGGCTCCAACCTGTCGGCTGTCTGGATTCTGGTTGCCAATGCCTGGATGCAGCATCCCGTGGGGCAGGCCTTTAATCCGGACACGGCCCGCTTTGAGATGCAGAATTTTTCCGATGTGGTCTTTAATCCGATTGCGGTCTCAAAATTTACCCATACGACCAGTGCCTCCATGCTGTTTGCGGCCCTGTTCATTATTTCCATTTCTTCTTATTACCTGCTTAAAGGCCGTCACACCAAGATGGCCAGACGCTCCATCATGGTTGCCTCTGTTTTCGGTCTGCTGGCCAGCACCTTTGTCGGTTTTACCGGTGATGAAGCTGCCTATGAAGTCGCCCGGCAGCAGCCTATGAAGCTTGCCGCTTTTGAGGGCCTGTACAAGGGCGAAACCGGTGCCGGTATTGTGGCACTGGGTATGATTAACTCAAGCAAGAAAGTAGGAGACGACCAGGACGGGTTCAACTTTGAGGTTCGTATCCCCGGTATGCTCTCCCTGCTGGCTAATCGCTCCTTTGGCTCCTTTGTGCCCGGTATTGATGACCTGGTCTACGGTAATAAAGAACAGGGCATTATGAGTACCGGTGAAAAGATGGCCATGGGAAAAATCGCTTTGACCCAGCTTGACACCTATAAAAATGCCAAGAAATCAGGGGACGAGGCCGTAGCTGCAGCTGCTCTGACTCTCTTTGATGCAAACAAGGAATTCCTGGGTTACGGATTTTTGGAAAAACCGGAAGACGCCGTACCTCCGGTTGCCACCTCCTTTAACGCCTTCCATGTAATGGTGGCTCTGGGCACCTTGTTTCCACTGGTCTTCCTGGCCTTCCTCTTTTTCTCCTTTAAGGGTACCCTGCAGCAGCAGCGCTGGCTGCTTGGCGGCGGTACTATTATGTTCTTCCTTGGTCTGTTTGCCCACTGGGCAGGCTGGATAGTTGCCGAGGTCGGCCGTCAGCCCTGGGCTATCCAGGATCTGCTGCCGGTCACCGTGGCCCGCACCAACTTGACTACAGGAACAGTGCAGACGACTTTTTTCATGTTCCTGGTGCTGTTTACAATACTGCTCATTGCCGAGGTCAGCATTATGGCCAAACAGATCAGTATCGGGCCTGAAGAGAGCTAATTTCAACTTTTACGGAGAAATTCCATGATGAATACATTTTTACTGCTGTCCTGGGTGGCTCTGATTGCTGTTTCCTATCAGGCTGCTATTTATATCCTCAAAAAAACGGATCTGTTGTAAGGGCAGATCAACGAAGCAAAGCTCCGCCTTGGGCGACCGGTCTCCCCTCCTTCTAGCCGGTCGTCCAAGTTTTTTTCACAAGTCAACCTGCAGCCCTGGCTCTATCAGTTTTGCGCTGCTGTTGACCGCCAACCGCTAAACGCCCGGCCGGAACACTGCTATGACAGACTTCTCTCCGAAAATCTTGCTCCTTGGTTCCAATGTAAAGATTACCAACCTGCCCACCAAGGAGGTCAGTCTGCTTGAAGAGGGCAGCCTGCCCGCCTACGGCTATAACCCGGGGGATGACATCGACCTGCTGGCTGGACCGGTCTCTATTGAAAAGGGACGACTGGAACAGTGCCTGACCTGGCTGTCCTCCTACCTGGCCAACTCTGAGCTTACCCCCCGCCTGAACAGCCTGTCCTACGGGCCGGAAAAGCAGGTCTACCAAATCTTTCGTAAGCGGCAGTCAACGTCTGTTGACAAGCCCGATCACGGCTGGTTCATGGTCAATCAGATGCTACCGGCCGAAGGACGCGGTACAAGCAGCCAGCCCTTTGTCATAAGTGATAACGACGGCGACATCATCGGCAACAATAATGGCATGATCCTCATTGATGATTCGGGTATGCCGCCCCAGGTCTGTGACGGCATGGTCGAGCTCAACCCTGATCTCTGGTGTATTGCCATGGGCATTTCCGTTGCCCACTGGCAGAAGTGGGCAGGCAAACTTGGTGAGCGCTTTACACTTTTTTGCCGACTGTCCGACCTTGAAACCACCCGGATGGAGATGGACTCCTCTGTGAACTGGGAAACGATTGTTGCCATGTGCCTCCGGGCTCTGCGTACCCCGGAGGTTGGCCTCTGGGACAGCAGCAACAATCGCTTCCTCTGCCACATTATCGTTGAGATGTTTCCGCACGGTATTCTCTATCTCGGTCCGGACGGAACTTTTTTCAGATACCGCAAGGGGCATCTGCCGGAAAAAAGTTCCCGGCGCCAACGCGGTTCGGTTCCCTGTTATGACACTATGGTGACCTCCATGCTTGCCATGGATGCCATGCGCTTTCAAGGTTTTGATTTCTGCCGGAATTATTTTTTTGATTTTTCGAAACGAGTGCTGCTCAACTGGAAGGTTCTTTCCGACAACGGCTATTATTTTAATGGTAGCCTGGAATTTCCCAACCTGGATTTTTCCTCCACCTATCCGGGTGGGATGCCCTGCTCTTTTCTCGACAACACACCAGACCCGTCCTTTGTCGAACTGCCCTCGTTTTCCGCCGATTTCGACTCCACCCTGGAGCTCGTTGCCAGCCAGGTATGGGGAGAGGAAAAGAAAAAAGCCTTGCGTGCCTTTTTCCAGCGCAAGCTTGTCCAGGCCAAGGGTTCTGCAACCTATTCCACTCCCAGTTATGACTACCTTGATGTTATTGTCTCGGTTCTCCACTCTCTGAAAGAAGAGGTCAACCGCGGCACCGGCTTTGATAGCCTGCCCACCTTCCAGTTAGGCCACCTGCGTACCACGGACCCGGCAGAGATTGATCCGGTGATAACCCTGCATTCGGTTATGGACTCCTATGTTTCCAAAGACTCGGTCCTGCGCCCCCTCTGTATCGGTGTCTTCGGCCCTCCAGGTTCCGGCAAATCCTTTGCCGTCAAGCAGGTAGCCGACGAAATCGCCAAACATGCCGAGGGCAACCCGTTTGATTTTTTTGAGTTCAACCTGACCCAGTTTGCCAGCCCCGACGAGATTAACTCCGCCATTGACCCCATCAGGGCATCGGTTGCCCAGGGCAAGGTCCCCATTGCTTTCTGGGATGAATTTGACTGCCGCTACGATAACTACGAATTCGGTTACCTGCGCTATTTTCTGCCCTCCATGCAGGATGGCGTCACCTATGTGCACGGCATTCCCTACCACATCGGTCGGGCAATTTTCGTCTTTGCCGGCGGGGTTAAAGCCAGCTGGCAGGGCATGGAAGATCTGCTGACTCCGGCAGACCCAAAAGAACTCCAGCTGACAAAAACGTTGAAGATCCCTGATTTTATGAGTCGTCTCCGGGTAGTTCTGGATATCGATGGTATCGAGGTGCCGGAGCACCTGCTCAGGGATTCGGCCTCTGAAGAGGAGTTGGAGGAACTGCAGCGTATCCTTCTTAAGCGGGCCTTTATCATTGCCCACCAGATGCAGACCCACTGGAAGACAGCGGCCCGAAAAACATCAGGCTTGCTGCTCAGGCTGCTGTTGGCAGACTACAAATTCGGGGCCCGTTCCATTGAGGCGGTGATCGAGGCCAGCCGTGCAGCTGACCGACTGGTTTATGGCCTGCCCGAGCTGATAGCCCCATCTGCCGCCCGTATCCATGCCCTGTGGCGGGTGGAACTGGAACGGAGAATTGATCATGTTCGCAAGACTAAAGGCCTCAGGGCTGTCTGGTAGCAGCTGTTCAGGTCATCTCCCTTATAGAAGATGACCTGGATGCATTCTTTGTCACAGCGGGGTTGTCCATAATGGATATGAGCAAACGAAACCTGCTCCTTGGCGGACGGGTAGAGATACGCCCTCCCTGGTCGGTTGCGGCAGACGAATTTGTCAAGGCCTGCTCCCGGTGCGGTCGCTGCGTGGATGCCTGCCCGGAGGGAATTCTCGTTCTTGATCGTTTCGAGTACCCGCGGATTGATTTTAACAGGGGCGGCTGCAGTTTTTGTGGTGTTTGTCGGCAGGTATGCCTGGAGCGTCCCGACATAACGGGCGGCAATGTTCTTCCTTTTGACAGCGAAGATTCTCCCTGGGCCATCAAAGCCCATATTGGTGAGAGTTGTCTTGCGGGGAGGGGGGTTCTCTGCCGCAGCTGTGGCGAGGAATGTGAACGCCGGGCAATTACTTTTCGTCTGCAGGCAGGAGGTTTTGCACAACCCGGAATAGATGAGCAACTGTGCAGTGGCTGTGGTTCCTGCCTGTACATCTGTTCGGTACAGGCAGTTCGTCTTCTCTAAATATTTTGTAACTATTCAGGTAGCAGTATAATCTTGGCATAACCGGTGATCTGTAACTGCTC
>CAZQKF010000006.1:0-16530 GCA_964593645.1 uncultured Desulfobulbus sp. | reverse complement strand
CACCCGGTACCTGTATGAGCCTATCCTGGACAATATCAAGCAGCAGTCCATGCAGCAGCCCTTTCTTCGGGATCTGGTGCTCAGTGATTCCATCTCCTTTCGTCTCAACATCACCTTTCATCACTTAAAACCGATTGCCGCCTTTCTCGGCAAGATAGGCAACCCGGCCAAAGGGGGCCTTAACCGGGAGGAGTTTATCCACAGGCAGCGGCTGCACCGGCAGGCTGAGATACATGCCATTGCCGATGTGACACCCTTTATCGACAAGGCCCGCACCCTGTATGGCCGTCCCCATTTTCTTAACGATACCGGCGGCTCGGTCTGTGAGCTCACTGATGACGAAATATGGCATGACCTTGCCGCCCATTCCCTGATTATCTACCTGCGTGCCGATGAGGACATGGAAGAGATGCTGATCCAGCGGGCCAAGGCCGATCCCAAGCCGCTCTACTATGATGAAGACTTTCTTGACCAGGCCCTGAAATTGTACATGACAGAACAGGGTCTGGCCCATACCGACGGAATGGATCCTGATGATTTTGTCCAGTGGGTCTTTCCCCGCCTGATCATGCACCGTCGGCCGCTCTATGAACGCATTGCCGGAAAATACGGCTATACCGTTGATGCGCGCAGGGTACAAAACGTGAAAACAGAACAGGATGTGCTGGAACTTATCGGCCAGGCCCTGGAGGAATAGAACAATGGATCATGTACTGCACCTGAAATGCGTCATCTGCGGCAAAGAGTATAGCCCGGATGATGTTGCCTACATCTGTCCCGACCACGGCAACGAAGGCATTCTCGATGTCTGCTACGACTATGACCTGATTGGATCCCGGATCAGTCGTGCGCAGCTGGCCGAAAACCACGACTCTTCCATCTGGCGATACCGGCCGTTGCTGCCCATTTTCGCAGATGCCGATATCCCGCCCCTTGCTATTGGCTGGACACCGTTGTATCCGGCCCCGGGTCTGGCGACACAGCTTGGCCTCAGCCATGTGCTGGTCAAGGACGACGGGCGTATGCCTACGGCCAGCTTCAAAGACCGGGCAAGTGCAGTGGCCGTGGTCAAGGCCAGAGAAAAAAAAGCGGAAATCATCACCACCGCCAGTACCGGTAATGCGGCAGCAGCGCTCTCCGGCATCTGTGCGTCCATGGGCCAGGACAACGTCATTTTCGTGCCGGAATCAGCGCCTGCCGCTAAAATTGCCCAGCTGCTGGTGTACAACTCCACGGTCATGCTGGTCAGGGGGAGCTATGACGATGCCTTTGAGCTCTGCCTGGAAGCTGCAGCCGAATACGGCTGGTACAACCGCAACACCGGCTATAATCCGTACATGAGCGAGGGCAAAAAAACCGCTGCCTTTGAAATCTGCGAACAGCTGAACTGGCAGGCCCCGGACGTGATCTTTGTCAGTGTCGGGGACGGCTGCATCATCGGTGGCCTGCACAAGGGGCTCAAAGACCTGCTGGCCCTGGGCTGGATCGACCGGATGCCGCGGATCATCGGAGTCCAGGCCGAAGGATCGAATTATCTCTACCCGGCCTGGAAAAATGGGGAAGATGTTCTCAGCAAAGCCCCTGTTTCCGGAAAAACCGTTGCCGACAGTATCAGTGCAGGACTGCCCCGGGACCGGATCAAGGCCCTGGCAGCAGTCGTCCAGACCAGCGGTGCCTATGTCCAGGTCAGTGATGATGAAATACTTGCAGCCATTCCCCTGCTGGCCCGCAGTACCGGGGTCTTTGCCGAACCGGCAGGAGCCGCAGCCTATGCCGGACTGATCCGGGCGGTGGACAAGGGCCTGGTGGACAAAAAGGAGCGCATTGTTGTCCTCAATACCGGCAGCGGCCTCAAAGACATCAACAGTACCATGACCGCCGTAGAAATGGCGGGCGTGCAAGCTCACCGCATCGATCCAAACCTGGATGCGGTTAAACAGATACTCCATACCTCCTGACACAATCAGGAATAATCACAAGGATTTATTATGCAGCAGCTCATTGATTTGACCATTCATGATGACAACAAGTTAAACAATGCCGTCAAGCGGGCCCAGGAACAAAATATTATTATTCCCACCTTCAAACAGATGATCAATCCGGAACTGATCCCGGATGCGATCAAACAACGACTGCAGGGTGTGGGATTATGGGACCTGAATCCGCTTAACCTGTTCCGGATCAACTGGCACAACGAACCAAAGGAAAGCAGTGGAACCTTTGGCGGGGTCAACTATCTGGAACTCCCCAGCGAACTGACCGGGGTAGATGCCCGTATTGTCATCCTGCTGGGCAAGTGGTTTCCCACCGGTGCCCACAAGGTCGGGGCCGCCTATGCCTGCCTGGTACCCCGGCTGGTGACCGGACAGTTTGATCCCACCTGTGAGAAGGCGGTCTGGCCCTCCACCGGCAACTACTGCCGGGGCGGTGCCTATGATTCCAATCTGCTGGCCTGCGATTCCATAGCCATCCTGCCCGAGGGCATGAGCAGAGAGCGTTTTGACTGGCTGGCCGATGTGGCGGGCGAGACCATCAAGACACCGGGCTCTGAGTCCAACGTCAAGGAGATCTTTGACAAGTGCTGGGAGCTGCGTAACTCGGGCCAGGCGCTTTCCATCTTCAACCAGTTTGACGAGTTCGGCAACTACCTCTGGCATTACGAGGTGACCGGTCATGCCATGCTGGAAGTTCTTGAGAAAGTTATGGGGGACGGTGACCGGTTCCGAGCCATGGTCTCCAATACCGGATCCGGCGGCACTATTGCCTGCGGTGATTTCTTAAAAACCCGGTTCCCCAACTCAAAAATTGTTGCCGGCGAGGCCCTGCAGTGCCCGACACTGCTGAATAATGGATTCGGCGCTCACCGGATAGAGGGGATAGGCGACAAGCATGTGCCCTGGATTCATAACGTGAAGAATACCGACCTTGTCACAGCCATTGATGATGCCGGGCCCATGGAACTGATCCGGCTGTTCAACGAACCGGCGGGCAGGGATTACCTGACCTCCCTCGGCGTGGACGCCACGCTGGTGAAAAACCTGGATCTGCTGGGTATATCCAGTATCGCCAATGTGCTGGGCGCCATCAAGACGGCAAAATATTATGAGATGGATGAAAATGATGTCATCATCACCATGGCCACCGATTCCATGGAGATGTACCAGAGCCGGCTGCACGAACTGACAGAAGAGGAAGGTGCATTTTCCGAGCTGGATGCAGCTGCAGCCTTCCATCGTTACATGCTGGGTGAGAGGACGGACAACATGCAGGAACTCACCTATGTAGACCGCAAACGTATTCATAACCTCAAGTATTTCACCTGGGTCGAACAGCAGGGCAAGAGCTTTGAAGAGATCCAGGCCCAGTGGTATGACGCCGACTACTGGACATCAATCCCCGAGTCCATGGACAAAATCGATGTACTGATCGAGGCGTTCAACCGCCGGACCGGTCTGCTGGAGCAATTGGGTTAAGCATGCGAATCTGGCTCAAACATCCCCTGGCGATCCTGACGGATGAAGGTCTGGACGCCCGGGGCGGCATTGTTGTCGAGGAGGACAGGATACTGGAGGTACTGGCTTCAGGTCAGAAACCCTCAGTCGAGGTGGATCAGGTCTTTGATGCATCCGGGCATGTGGTGTTGCCGGGGCTTATCAATACCCATCACCATTTTTACCAGACCCTGACCAGGGCTTGTCCGGCTGCTCTGAATAAAGAGCTGTTTCCCTGGTTGAAAAGCCTGTATCCGATCTGGGCCGGTCTGGATGAGGGCATGATCCATGTTGCAACCCAGCTTGCAGCGGCGGAACTGCTGTTGTCGGGCTGTACCACCGCAGCTGATCATCATTACATCTTTCCCGAAGCTGCGCCCGAGGCGCTGGATATTCAGGTGGATGCCATCTCCAGTATCGGTATCAGGGCCACGCTGACTCGCGGTTCCATGAGCCTTGGTGAAGATGACGGCGGCCTGCCGCCACGCAACACGGTTCAGGACGAGGAAACCATTCTTGCCGACTGCGTGCGGGTGATTGACCGGTACCATCAGCCCGGTGATGGCGCCATGCTGCAGATTGCGCTTGCGCCCTGTTCGCCGTTTTCCGTGACCGAGGAGCTGATGCAGGAAACAGCCCTGCTGGCCAGGGAAAAACAGGTGCGGCTGCATACTCACCTGGCCGAGACCCATGATGAAACCGCCTTCTGCCTCGAGCTTTTCGGTGTGCGGCCGGTGGATTACCTGGAACGAGTCGGCTGGCTGGCTGCTGATGTATGGCTGGCACACGGCATTCATTTCAATGACACGGAAATTGTCCGGCTGGGGCAGGCCAGAGTCGGGATCAGCCACTGCCCGAGCTCCAACATGATCCTTGGTTCCGGCCAGTGCCGCACAAAGGAGCTGGAACAGGTAGGCTGTCCGGTGGGCCTGGGGGTAGACGGCTCCGCCTCCAATGACTGTTCAAACATGATCCAGGAGGTACGGCAGGCCCTTATGCTCCAGCGACTGCGCTACGGATCGGCCGGTATTACCCATTTTGATGCCCTGCGCTGGGCAACTCAAGGGTCGGCCTCCTGCCTGGGGCGGGAGGATATCGGCAGCATTGCACCGGGTAAACAGGCGGATCTGGCCCTGTTTCTCCTGGATGAACCCCGCTTTTCCGGAGCCGGTGACCCGCTGGCCGCACTTCTGCTCTGCGGCGCACACCGGGCAGATCAAGTGATGGTGGCGGGTAAATGGCTGGTTACCAAAGGACGGATTATCTCTCTGGACATGCAGAAACTCCAGCATGAGCATACGCTGCTGGCCCGCAGACTCTGTTCCTGAAGAGAGAGATCACAAATTTTTGTATTTACCGGTGAACGATTTTCACCATTTATTTCATCTCAAAAAAGGAGAGAAGAAAATGAACAACAAAATGATCAAGGCGGCTGGATGCGGCCTTACCCTCGGCCTGCTCTGCACGGCACCGGCGGATGCAGGCTACTTTAACAAGACGGAAATCGAGATGCACATGGACTTCAGCCGTGACCAGGGATTTGCAGACGCCAACGGTGAGGGTATAAAGAGCGATATCTGGACACTCACCATCAACCATTTCTCGGAATGGAAGTACGGCGACAACTTTTTCTTCATGGATATCGAAGGCAAGGATGACTACAGGCTTGAACCTAACCAGTACTACGGTGAATTTGCCTCCCGCTTCAGTCTGGACAAGATTATCCTTGGTCCTGAAGAAGGTGCCAACATGCTCGGCTCTTTTTTAAAAGAAACCTATGTTAAGGTTGAATACAACGGCGGCACACCGGCCGATGGCTATGACTACATCGATGATGCTCTGCTGGGTGGTATTTCCTTTGATCTTGATTTGGGTCAGCCCAATTTCGGCTTTTCCAATATTTCCTTTCTCTACAAGTCCTATACGGCTATTGATAATCACGATGACAGTGAAAATAGCTGGCAGTTTACCTATGTCTGGGGTCAGCCCTTTTCCATCGGTTCAGTGAACTTCGATTTTCAAGGCTTTCTCGATGTCTGGGAATACGACAGTGACGTGGTTGTCCTGACTGAGCCGCAGATCCGTCTGCAACTCAACTCCTTTGTCGGCGAAGGAAATTTTCTCTCAGACTCTGCCATTGGTATGGAGTTTGAGATTTCCAACCGCTTCTTTGACCAGAGTGACACCACCTGGTTTATCAATCCCACTGTCTTTTGGGTAACCAGATTCTAACAACAGTGATAATCAGGCTGTTTGACAGGGTACCCGGCACGATTCGGGTGCCCTGTTTTTCGTACGCAGCAAAGGCTGACACCAGATGATTGAACGCGAAATCCTGTCCCTGCTGGTAAAGGGCGAAAAACCCGCCCTGGTGACCATTATCGACAAGTCGGGGTCTGCCCCGCGCCTGCCCGGATCCAAGATGATTATTACGGATAAGGGGCTTGTCCACGGCTCCATCGGTGGCGGCCTGCTGGAACACACTGCCTGCAAAGCCGCCCGAGAAGTACTTAAACACGGGCGGCCGCAGATACTGGAGTTTGATCTACGCGGCACAGACAGGGAAGCTGACATGGTCTGCGGCGGCATGCAGCTTGTCCTTATTGAACGAATTACCCCGGCGATGCACTCGTTGTTTGAAAATGCTCTTGCCTGCCTGGAAAAGGGCGGCACAGGATTCTGGCTCATCGATATCACCCGGCCTGACACCCCGCTGCGTGCTTTTTTTGATCTGGAGACAGACAGCCCGCCAGACAATGATATCGACTGGCAGGCACTTCTACGGCGGCGAAACACCTGCCTGGTCAGGGAGTCCGGTCAGATGCTGGTTATAGATCCCCTGCCCCGCAGCGGTACTGTAGTGCTGTTTGGAGGCGGCCATATCTCACGCGAAGTAGCCCGGCTTGCCGCCCATGTGGATTTCCAGGTGGTGGTCTGCGATGACCGGGAGGAATTTGCCCATCCTGCACGCTTTCCAGAGGCCCGGGCCGTGCATGTGGTACATGAGTTTCGCGATCTTGCCGATATCATCTCCTGCCGGGAAGAATGCTATCTGCTCATTCTCACCCGGGGCCATCTGTACGACCAGGAAGTGCTTGGCCAGGCACTTCGTACCCCGGCCCGTTATATAGGAATGATTGGATCACGAAAAAAACGGGACCTGGTCTATGCCAACCTGCGCTCCCAGGGCTTTACCAAGGCTGATTTTGCCAGGGTTCACTGTCCAATAGGGACAGATATCGGATCGGAAACACCCCGGGAAATCGGTATTTCCATTGTTGGAGAACTTATCGCAGCGCGGGCCGGTAGCCTGGACCAATGACTACAATTTTTACTGCCCTGATCCGCGGTGATGAACAGCTCATTGCCCTTATCGGGGCCGGCGGCAAGACCTCGCTCATGTTTTCCCTTGCCCATGCCTTTCAGAGGCGCGGCATCAAGGTTATCACCGCAACAACAACCCGTATCCTCTTTCCCACGCCCGAGCAGAGCAGCCATGTCCTCCTTTGCAGCAAGCAGCAAGATATCTCTGCCCGGCTTGAGAAAGAACTTGAAAATACCGGCCACGTAACCCTGGCCAAACGTATACTGCCAGGCAACAAGCTGGAAGGACTCCCCTGCTCCGCCCTTGAAGAAATCTTTGGCCAGTCCTCAGCACAACGTATGATCGTCGAGGCTGACGGGGCCAGGACACTGCCCTTGAAAGCTCCCGGAGCAAACGAGCCCGTTGTCCCGGCTGCTGCAGATCTGTATATCGGCGTGGCAGGTCTTGACTGTATAGGCCGGCCCCTGTCCAAAGACACAACCTTTCGTCCGCAACAGGTTGCAGCCCTGACCGGGCTTGCAATGGGCGCCGACATCACCCCGGGGACTGTTGCCCGGCTTGCCGTTCATCCGCTTGGAATGCTCAAAGGCTGCCCGCCGGGCACCCGAAGCCTTATATTTCTGAACAAAATCGATAAAGCCGGCGGCCTGGAAAAGGCGCAGCAAGTTATTGCCGCAGCGGCAGACAAGCCCGGAACAGTACAGCCCGACAGCTGGCTTGCGGGCAGTGTGCGAGATAATGAATGCGTTGTGCTTCGGGAGGTTTGGGGGTGAGCAGGGTTACAGGTGTTTTCTCATGATCTCGTAGAGCGCAGGCCGCTTGTCTCTGATCTCTTCCACGCTTAAACCTTCCATGGAGTGAGGAAACTTGATCCAGTCCGTGGTTTCGTGAATGTAGTAGTCAGGGGCCCTGTCTGTCTCGTTGCGGGAGGGCTTGTAGTAGGGCACGGCAATCCGGATATCTTCCGGGGTGTTGAGACGAAGACGGCGGTGCAGTTCATGGATAATGGCTTCCATGGAACGGCCGGTATCAAAGACATCATCAACTAAAAGCAGCCGGTCGGTGTGCTGCATGTTTTTGACCAGGTAATTGAGGCCGAAGATTTTTATCTCCCGGCTCTGGTTGTCAATATCGCTGTAGGAAGAGGTACGGATGGCAATATTGTTTGTCTGGATACCGTGAAAGGCAAGAAATTCCTGGACGGCAATGCCGATGGGTGCGCCGCCTCGCCAGACGGCGATCATAAAGGTGGGCTTGAACCCGCTGGTCAAGACCTGGTGGGCTAGTTTGAAAGAGTCCTCAAGCAGTCCCTGGGCTGTCAGATATATTTTGTTCATCGCAAATGCTGAAAAAGAGTATATTGCCGGTTCCAAGACCGTGACCTGAGCTGAAGTATACAAAATTTTCAGAAAAAGGGTATTGTAAAGGAAACAGTGCATAACAGGATGCAGACCTGTTGTGCCGCATAAGGAGGAATCATGAATAAAATATTTCTTGACGAGAAAACCCTGATCCAGGATTCATTCCGGCTGGGAGTGCAGATCGTTGAGAGCGGTTTCCGCCCCACCTTTATAGTCGGCCTGTGGCGCGGCGGCAGTTCCGTGGGCATCTATGTTCAGGAATGTCTGCAGACCCTGGGGATTGAAACCAACCATATTTCTCTGCGCACCTCGTACCGGGGCCGGCTGTCCTACCATGCCACGGTTGCCTCTGCCGAAGCGGAAATCAGGGTGCACGGCACCCAGTACCTGCTGGAAAGTCTCAATGCGGAAGACTCGCTGCTGCTGGTGGATGATGTGTTCAGCACAGGAAAGAGCATTGATGCCGTCATAACGCGGTTAAGCCGTCACCTGAAACGCAACATGCCCGGCCAGATCAGAATTGCCACTCTGTACGAACGGCCGTCGTTTCGCACTACTGATATACGGCCTGATTTTGTCCAGCACCGCACCGAGAACTGGCTCGTTTTCCCCTATGAGATAAATGGCCTGAGCATACAGGAAATTCGGGACCATAAACCATTTCTCCTTCCCCTTATAGACGCAAGCATGGCTGCAGGATAACCAGACACCATGTTTATCAGTGTCCTTGAGCTGTTTAAGATCGGTATCGGTCCGTCAAGTTCCCACACCATGGGCCCCATGACAGCGGGCCTTGCATTTCGCCGGCGTCTTCAAGACGTCTTACTGCACAATATCCTGCCCGGCCCCGGCACCTCCCTGCAGCTTCGCTGCACGCTCAAGGATTCCCTTGCCTACACGGGTAAGGGGCATTGCACCGACAAGGCCGTTACCCTGGGTCTACATGGCTATACGCCGCTGCAGGTCGCTGATCCGGGAATGGACAGTCTCCTTGCTGAGCTCTATCAACGCACAGACATTGTTCCTGCTGCAGGCCGAAAAATTGATTTTTTTCCGGAAAAAGATATTATCTTTGACCAGGTGGATTCCCTGCCCGAGCACCCCAACGGCATGGTGTTTGAGCTTTCCGATCAAACCGGAAAAGTCCTTCTTTCCGAAACATATTTTTCCATTGGCGGCGGCTTTGTCTCCACCCGGGAGGAAATCGACCAGGTTGTTGCGCCCCTGCACATGACTTCTGCAGAGCAATATCCCTTTCCCTTTGATTCAGCCCGTTCCATGCTGCAGATGGCGTCCCGGAAAGGTCTCACTATTGCAGCAATGAAACGCCGAAACGAACTGCAGGAGCTGTCTGCTCCTGAACTGAAGCAGGGCCTTGATATGCTTTGGCACGCCATGGAAAAATGCGTTTGCCAGGGGCTTGCTGCAGAGGGGATTCTGCCCGGAGGCATTGAGCTGCCGAGAAGAGCCCGTTTTCTTCATAGCCAGCTGCTCCAAGAGCCGGACAAGGCCTCCTTGAATGACTATCTCTGCTGTTACGCCATGGCTGTTTCCGAGGAAAACGCTGCCGGACATATGGTAGTTACCGCACCCACCAACGGTGCTGCGGGCGTGATAGCCTCTATCCTGTATTACCTGATTCACCATGAGGGCGGTACTGAGACACAGGTTCGAGATTTTCTGCTGACAGCTGCAGCCATTGGCGGCATTATTAAACATCGGGGCTCCATTTCAGGGGCCGAGGTGGGCTGCCAGGGGGAGATCGGTGCCGCAGCAGCCATGGCGGCTGCAGGTCTCTGCCAGGTAAGAGGAGGCACACCGGAACAGATAGAAAACGGGGCTGAAATAGCCCTGGAACATCACCTTGGCATGACCTGCGACCCGGTTAACGGCCTGGTCCAGGTGCCCTGTATCGAACGTAACGGCTTTGGCGCGGTCAAGGCCTATACAGCAGCCTCTCTGGCCATGCACGGCAGCGGCCAGCATTTCATGCCCCTGGACGGCTGCATTGCTGCCATGAAACAGACAGGCATGGAAATGTCGGACAAGTTCAAGGAGACTTCCTTAGGCGGTCTGGCAGTAAGCATAAGTGAATGCTGATTTTACGCGACAGCAGGTGCCACCGGTTTCCATTGGCAATCGTGATGAAGGCTTCCGGTACAATAATGCCGGGCTTTGTGTCTCCGCGCCATCCTCAGGCCACCCGGTTGTTTCCCTATACCCCTGACCTGTCTTTTACTCACTGGCAATCACCATGATTACAGCCTTTATTGCCGGTTCTATTTTTCTGCTGGCCGGGTTTGTCCAGGGGTTGACCGGGTTTGGCTCTGCCCTGGTAGCCATTCCGCTGCTGAGCTTTATTCTGGATATCAAGACTGCTGTTCCACTCTGTATGCTCAACGGAGTGATCATTACCACCTACATGGCCATTGCCCTGCGTCGTCATCTTGACAAAAACAAGATTCTGCCTCTGCTCATCGGGGCACTGCCCGGTATTGGAGTGGGGGTGTATCTGCTGAAAGAGGTGGATGGTTCGGCTATCCGATACGCAATCGGAGCACTGCTCATCGGGTACAGCGTGTATACCATGATCATCAAACCCAGGCCTGTAAATCCGGGCTGGGGCTGGGGCTATCTGGCGGGATTTCTCACCGGTGCCATTGGCGCCGCCTTCAGCGCGGGCGGACCGCCTGCCATCATCTACACCACGATGACCTCCTGGAAAAAAGATGAGATCAAAGCCACCCTGACCGGATTTTTCATGGCCAACAGTTATATTACCGTCATGGTCCATGCGCTCAGCGGAATCACCACCTGGGACACCATGAAACTTTTTGCTGTAACTGCACCGTTCGTCCTCATAGGTACAACCATTGGTTCTTTGGTTTCTGGACGAATTAACAGGAAACTATACCTGCAGGTGATCTACATTTTTTTGATTGTAATGGGAATGCTGATGATACTGACGTAAAGGGGAAGAGGTCTAATTTACTCGTCAAGAAATACCCTGCGCAGTTTGTAGAAATAATCGAGGCCTGACCAGACGGTAAGCACCAGAGCAACATAGACCAGCCCCAGTCCTATCTGGTGCAGGTAGGGGATGGGGAGAAGGCCCAGAGGAAAGATCAGGGTGCCCAGACCGATATACTGCATGATCGACTTGATCTTGCCCAGACCGCTGGCAGCAACTACAACACCGGAGGCCGAGGCCACTCCGCGCAGGCCGGTGACCAGCATCTCCCGGGAGAGAATCACCAGGGCAACCCAGGCCGGAAGCCTGTCCAGAGGAATGAGCATGATAAGGGCTGCAGAAACTAGTACCTTGTCGGCCAGGGGATCCATGAGCTTGCCCAGAACCGTGACCGCCTCATATCGACGGGCAACATAACCGTCAACCCAGTCAGTAGCGGCAGCAAGGACAAAGAGCAGCCAGCAGGCAAGCCCCATGGCCACGGTCTGCTCAAACATGAGTAGTACGGCAAGGATGGCCGTAAGAACAAAGCGAACTGCGGTGATCAGGTTCGGCAGATGCCGAACCCGGTTGTTAGTACTCAATTGACAGTTACCAGTTGGCGAACCTTGATGCCTGATGCGGAAGCACTGCCCCCCCTGCGGTATGCACGATACAGACGCATGACCTTGCTCACATACGCAACCGTTTCCGGAATGCGGGGAACCCGGTTTTTAACTCTGCCTGGACCGGCGTTATAGGCAGCAAGACTGAGTCGAATATTGCCGTTATAGCTATCAAGGAGTTTTCGCATGTAGCGGGTGCCGCCGTAGATGTTCTGACCGGCATCAAAGGGATCACGCACATGCAGTTCACGGGCTGTACCGGGCATCAGCTGCATTAATCCCTGAGCCCCCTGAGAGGAAACAGCCCGGGGATTGAAATTTGACTCGGTCTTGATCATTGCCTTGATCAAGAGTGGATCAACCCGATGCGCCCGGGCAGCCCGCTGAATATGATGATCAAAGGTGTACGGAGCCATACTTCTACTGCGTCTCTTCATCAGACGCATTGACCTGCTGTTGGAGCTGTACCTTGTAGAACCCGGTCTGACCACGGCTTTTCTCGGCCTGGAATTTAGATTAACCGGTTTGTACCGCTTATCACTGGGAACATTGGTATAATGGCAAACACCACGGGCATCCACATACTTATACAGGGCTGCACCAGCCGGACAGGCTGCCGCTAGACCACCGGCAACCACCAAGGCCAGACAGAGACGAAATCGCACTCCCATATTCCTATTTCTGCCGTTTTTCCCAATCTGCCAAAAACTGCTCCATACCGATATCGGTCAGGGGATGTTTGGCCATCTGGGCAATAACCTTGTAGGGGATGGTGGCAATGTCGGCGCCGATAAGGGCAGATTGAGTGACGTGCATGGGGCTGCGAACCGAGGCAACAATGACTTCGGTGCTGAAGCCGTAATTGCGCAAAATAGTCATAATATCGCTGATCAGCTCCATGCCGTCCTGGGAGATATCGTCAAGCCTGCCGACAAAAGGACTGACATAGGTTGCTCCGGCCTTAGCCGCAAGCAGGGCCTGGGTTGAAGAAAAGACCAAGGTGACATTGGTCTTGATGTTTTCTGCAGCGAGCCGTTTGACCGCCTTGAGTCCCTCTTCAATCATCGGCACTTTAATAACAATGTTGTCATGGATCTTGGCAAGTTTGCGGGCCTCGGTCACCATGCCGTCGGCATCAAGGCTGATAACCTCGGCACTGATCGGGCCGTCGACCAGATTGCAGATGTCGGCAAGAATATCATTAAAGGGGCGCTGCTCTTTGGAGACGAGCGAGGGATTGGTTGTTACCCCGTCCACCATTCCGAGTTCAAGCCCTTTTTTAATTTCATCTATATTTGCGGTATCAATAAAAAACTTCATGCACTTCCTCCCGACTTGCCGGTAAACTTGTCGCAGCATCTGTCGCTGCAAAAATAGTAGGTTTTGCCTTCCTGACGCAGGCGTATGGCCTGGTGCTTAGGGATCAGGGTGTGACAGACCGGATCTTCCACCAATATGTCTTCCACAGCTGCCCCTTTCTTCTTTTTTTTCTGCTGCTTTTCCGCCTCATGCGCAATTTTTTCCCGGATGAGATTACGGATAAGCCGCCAGGCAATATAGAGCAGAACCGCAAGAATAAGCAGCCGCTGGGGACTCATTGCAAACCTCCAGCCAACTGGCCCAGTTTACCGCTCTTGCTCACATACATATTCCTATTATAGTCGCGCGTGCACAAATGTCTAACCTATTTTTAGAATTCTCAATGAATCTGCTTAATTCCAGAGGATCTCATCACAACAACTCCCCCTGCCCTGCCCATGAAACCTGCTCAATATCCTCTACTGCAGTTGAAGACTGCAACCTTGCCAATAACGCGGAAACTGATGCAGTCCGTACCGGGTGAACGAGTTCCGGGGCAATCTCCGCAAGCGGAACCAGTACAAACAAACGTGCATCCATGGCCGGATGGGGCAGAATCAGCTCCGGGGTGTCTAAGACCCGGTCATCAAAGAGGAGCAGATCCAGGTCCAGGGTTCTATCCTGGTGCCCGATCTGACCTGCGCTTCTGACTCTGCCGTACTGCTGTTCCACCTGCAGGAGCAGGGCCAGCAGTTCACTGGGAGTCAGACTGGTTGTCAGCAGACCGGCTGCATTAATAAACCAGTGCGGACTGTCCATATCCACGGGTTTGGTTCTATAGGGAGAAGAAAGCTTTCGTACGGAAATGTGCGGATGATCGGCAAGAGCCTGCCAGGCATTCTGGAGCAGCAACCGGGACCGGCCGAGGTTGGAACCAAGGCTGATACAGGCCTGATGAGGAAAGGATTGGGAGCTCACGGCAGGAAAATTGTTAGCCGACTCCAGGCAGCTGCATGCCGGGGTGGGGGACGAACCCCGGCATATTCAGCAATTTTAGTTGGGGTTCGCAGTCTCACCGCCAACCTACCCGGGGACAGCCCGTAATCAATCAAAAAAATTAAAAGCCGGCCAGGTCAAGCACGTCAAACATGGTGTACAGGCCGTTTGGTTTGTCGGCAACCCAGGCAGCGGCAAGGGCTGCACCGCGGGCAAAGTTGTCCCGGCTGTGGGCCCGGTGGGTAATCTCAATACGCTCACCGGCTCCGGCAAAATAAACCGTATGCTCACCCACGATATCTCCGGCCCGGATGGTCTGAATGCCGATCTCCTCGTCTGTACGCTCGCCGATCATACCGTTGCGCTCAAAAACCCCGACCTTGGACAGATCACGCCCCAGGCCTGCAGCGGCCATCTCGCCGAGCTTCAGGGCAGTCCCGGACGGCGCATCTTTTTTCATGCGGTGATGAGCCTCTATAATCTCCACGTCATAGGCATCACCAAGCACGGCCGCTGTTTTTTCAATCAGCTTGAACAGCACATTAACGCCAACTGCCATGTTCGGGGCCTGGACACAGGGAAAACTTGCCTTTGCGGTCTCCTCCAGCACGGCCAGGTTATCGGCGGTAAGACCGGTGGTGCCGATCACCATGGCCCGGTTATGAGCGGCAGCGATCTTGACAAACTCCATGGTGGCCTTGTGAAAGGTAAAGTCAATAATCACATCACCCTGGTCAATAACCGATTCAAGGCCGGCGGAGATGGTGACACCGGTGGTACCGAAACCACCATTTTCTCCGACATCCTTGCCGATTGCCGGACTGTCGAGATGCTCAAAGGCGGCGGTCAGGGTGGTATCGGGATTCTGCTGCACCATGTAACTGATGCGCTGTCCCATGCGACCGGCAGCACCGGCAACTATTACGTTCGTCATGATTTTTTAAAAAGGTATCAGGTTTCAGGTATCAGGGGTCAGGTGTCCCCTGCCTTCATATTTTACAGCAGGCCTACGGTTTTCATTTCAGCGGTCAGCCTGACTATGGAGGCCTCGTCCATTTCGGTCATGGGCAGCCGCACCTCGGCAGTGCTGATTTTGCCCATGAGCTGCAGTGCCTTTTTGGCCGGTGCCGGGCTGGGGTAGCAGAACATGGTTCCCATCAGGCCAAACAGCCGGTAGTGGATCTCGTTTGCTCGGGCCAGGTCACCGGCAAGGGCAGCCTCCATCATATCGGCCATACCGCGCGGCTCAATATTTGAGGTCACGGAAATAACCCCTTTGCCGCCGATAAGCGTGGTCGGCATGCAGGTAAAGTCATCACCGGACAGGAGGGTAAAATCATCCGGACAGAGCCGGATCACCTCGGCAATCTGATTCAGGCTGCCGCTGGCCTCTTTGATGGCAATAATGTTAGATAGCTCAGCCAGACGGGCAACGGTCGTCGGTTCCATATTGGTCACTGTCCGGCTGGGTACATTGTAGAGCACCATGGGGATATCCACGGCATCAACAATGGTCTTAAAATGCTGGTACAGCCCTTCCTGGCTCGGCTTGTTGTAGTAGGGAACCACCGACAGCACGGCGTCGGCACCACTGGCCTTGGCCGACTCGGTCAGCTCAATGGCCTCAAGCGTGTTATTGGCCCCGGTACCGGCAATGACCGGCACCCGGCCGTCTACGACCTGGACAGTGAGTTCGATCACCCGTTTATGTTCGTCAAAACCCAGAGTAGCGGACTCGCCCGTGGTTCCGCAGGGAACCAGGCCGTGAATGCCGTTATCTATCTGAAAATTAATCAGGTCGGTCAACCCCTGCTCGTCGACTTTACCGTCGTGCATGGGGGTTACAATTGCGGTCATTGCCCCTTGTATCTTTTTCATATCCTTCTCCTGTTATCTGAAACGCCAAGCAGCATGGGCGTACACCCCGCAGTGACGTTTTTTATTAAGCAGTTCGGCTGAAAACTTGCGTTAAGCTATGCTGGTTAGAGCAGTGCTTCAGCAGTCAGCTCTCCTTTATATATTACGTGAGCAGGCCCTTTGAGAAACATATTTCCTGCGGGCTTTCCATTCTCTACATCAAATACAATGGTTAAACGATCTCCACCCGAGGTGATAATCTCCACCGGTGACTGGGTCTGCTCAAGCAGGACCGCGATCAAAGCGGAAGCTGCCGCACCGGTACCGCAGGCAAGGGTTTCGTCTTCCACCCCGCGCTCATAGGTGCGAACCTTAAAGGCGCCGTCCTGCTCCTGGACAAAATTTACATTGGTACCTGCAGGCATAAACGCCTCATGGTGGCGGATACGGCGGCCCCAGTCACAGACATCCATGCCGGCGATATCATCGACAAAAACCACGGCATGGGGAACTCCGGTATCCACACTGTGCAGGACAACCGGCTCATCATCAACCGTGATCTCCCGGTGCATCTGCAGGTCAACCGGATCGATCATCTTCACCGAAACGTCAAGATCTGCAACCT
>CAZQKF010000005.1:0-16867 GCA_964593645.1 uncultured Desulfobulbus sp. | reverse complement strand
TTGGTCAGCACGTCACCGAGCAACCGAACGATCCCCTGGTTGTCATCGGCGATCAGTATGGCAGCTCTGTCAGTATGTTCAACGTTCCCCATGAACTTTACAATGGGGTAAGATCATGAAAAAGTCAAGATATTCGGTTGTTGCGTAGCGTATAAAGAAAAATACAGATTCTCATTTAGATTGATCTGGACAAAATTTTCGTTCGTGCTAGAATCACGATTTTAGTTTGTAATTTTGGGAAAAATAGAAAAATAATTTAAAAGGAGAACAGAAATGAAAAAAATGTCGTTTATCATGGTACTTGTCTACCTGATGATTTCCGCGTCACTGGCCGCTGCCGGTACTCTGGACGAAGTCAAAAAACGTGATCAGCTGGTCTGCGGTGTTTCCACCGGCCTGCCTGGTTTTTCCGCCACTGATGAAAAGGGTGTCTGGAAAGGTCTGGACGTTGACGGCTGTAAAATTATTGCTGCCGCAGTTCTTGGTGATGCTTCCAAAATTAAATATGTGCCGCTGAACTCCAAAGAGCGTTTCACAGCTCTCCAGTCCGGTGAGATTGATGTCCTGGTCCGCGGCACCACCTGGACTCTGCATCGTGATACCGCCCTTGGTCTGAACTTTGCCGGTGTGAATTACTACGACGGCCAGGGATTCATGGTGAAAAAGACACTTGGTGTGAAAAGTGCCAAAGAGCTGGACGGCGCAGCCATCTGTATCCAGTCCGGTACCACTACTGAGCTTAACCTTGCTGATTACTTCACCCAGAACAAGATGAAGTACGAAGCAGTTGTCTTTGATACCCATGATCAGACCATGCAGGGTTTTGAGGCCGGTCGCTGTGACGTTTTGACTTCCGACCAGTCCCAGCTGTACGGTCTGCGTACCCATATGAAGAATCCCTCTGAGGCTGTTATGCTGCCTGAGATTATCTCCAAGGAACCCCTTGGTCCGGTTGTTCGCCAGGGTGATGACGAGTGGTTCAACGTGGTTCGCTGGAGTTTCTTTGCCATGCTCAATGCTGAAGAGATGGGGGTTACCTCCCAGAACGTAGATGAGATGAAAAAATCCACCAATCCCAATATCCGCCGCCTGCTTGGTCTTGAAGGCGATAAGGGGGGAAGCCTGAACCTGCCCGATGACTGGAGCTACCAGATCATCAAGCAGGTGGGTAACTACGGCGAGGTCTTTGAGCGCAATGTTGGTATGGGTTCTCCGCTGAAGATCAAGCGTGGTCTTAACGCCCAGTGGAACAAGGGTGGTATCCAGTACGCTCCGCCCATGCGATAACAGGTTCCGTTACGGAATTTGTGTCTGATTTACAGAGTGCCTGCAGTGCGGGTACTCTGTATACGTTTGTATCTGCGGGAGCACGATGAAAAGGAACAGGCAAAGAGAAAAGGACGCCGATCGATGCGGTTTTTCTCTTTCCCTCTTCTTCTTCCAGTGCCTGTCCCCCTGATATACGATTTGCTGCTGTTATTTTGTAATTAATTATGAGCAAACCTGCCAAGACTACAGCCTGGTGGAATAATGCCCACAACAGGGCATTGATGTTCCAGATACTGTTGGGCGGCGCTGTATGCCTGTTTTTTTTCTTTATAGGCAATAACGCCCTCCACAATCTGGAACAGCGTGGAATTACCACTGGTTTTTCCTTTTTGAAACAGAAGGCCGGGTTTGGTATTATCCAGACCCTGATCCCCTATTCGGAAAACAGCACCTACGGACGAACATTTGTCGTTGGTCTGGTCAACACCCTGCTGGTATCGGCGCTGGGTATTGTCTGTGCCACGATTCTTGGTTTTATTATCGGTGTGGCCCGGCTGTCCTCGAACTGGCTGATCTCTAAAATGGCTGCGGTCTATATCGAGATTTTCCGGAACCTGCCCCTGCTGCTGCAGATTTTTTTCTGGTACTTTGCCGTTCTCCGAACCTTGCCTTCACCCCGTAACAGTATGCACCTGGGTGACTGGGCCTTTCTTAATATCCGCGGCGTCTATATCCCGCGGCCTATATATGAACAGGGATTCGGCTGGGTGGCGGCAGCCATGGGAATCTGCTTTTTCGGAACAATTATTCTCAGCCGCTGGGCCAAAAAACGACAGGAACAAACCGGTCAGCAATTCCCGGTTTTGCTCACCTCGCTGGGGATGATTGCCGTGCTGCCCATGATGGCCTATTTTGCCACCGGCAGTCCCCTGCACTGGGAAATGCCGGTTTTGAAAGGGTTTAACTTCCGCGGTGGTATTACGGTTATCCCGGAACTTGCCGCCCTGCTCGCCGCTTTGACCGTATACACGGCAAGCCTGATTGCCGAGATTGTCCGTTCAGGTATCCTGTCGGTCAGTCACGGCCAGACCGAAGCAGCCCGTGCCCTGGGCCTGCGTCCCGGTAAGACCCTGCGGTTGGTTATCATCCCCCAGGCCATGCGGGTTATTATTCCCCAGATGACAAGTCAATACCTGAACCTGGTCAAGAACTCCTCGCTGGCTGCAGCCATTGGCTATCCTGACCTGGTTTCGGTTTTTGCCGGAACAACCCTTAATCAGACCGGCCAGGCCATTGAGGTTATCTCCATGACCATGGGCGTGTATCTGACCATCAGCCTGACGATTTCCTTTTTTATGAACTGGTATAATGCGCGCAGCATGTTGAAGGAGCGGTAAAATGAATGTTCATGTCCCACATCCTGATCTACCGCCGCCTTCTTCCAGTGTCGGAGTAGTCGGCTGGCTGCGGCGAAACCTGTTTTCCTCGCCCATAAACAGTCTGTTTACACTGCTGGCTGTCTATGCGTTGTATCAACTGCTGCCGCCGTTGATTAACTGGACAATCCTTGATGCCAATTTTTTAGGCAACACCAAGGAGGCCTGCACCAATGACGGTGCCTGCTGGGTGTTTATCAAGGTACGTTTTACCCAGTTCATGTTCGGCTTTTATCCGCCCAGTGAATACTGGCGGGCCATTGTTGCCTTTCTCATGCTTGGGGCCCTGATTCTCTATCTGCTGATCGAGGGGCTGCCGAAAAAGGCCTGGGTTGCCGCCTTTACCATTTTAGGCTACCCGATTGCTGCCTATGCCCTGTTTTACGGGGGCTGGTTCGGCCTGCCCGTGGTTGAGACCTATAAATGGGGTGGTTTGATGCTGACCCTGATCCTGTCCACGGTGGGGATGTTTTTTGCCCTGCCCTGCGGGATAGTGCTGGCGCTGGGCAGGCAGTCATCCATGCCGGTTGCCCGGTCGCTGTCTGTGGTCTTTATCGAGTTGTGGCGTGGTGTTCCCCTGATTACGGTACTGTTCATGTCCTCGGTCATGCTGCCTCTGTTCATTCCAGAGGATGTTCGGATTGATAAATTGATCCGGGCCCTGATCGGTATTTCCATGTTCCAGTCTGCCTATATGGCGGAAGTCGTCCGTAGTGGTCTGCAGGCCCTGCCCAAGGGGCAGAACGAGGCCGCTGATGCCCTGGGGCTCTCATATTGGCAGTCTATTTATTTAATTGTCCTGCCCCAGGCGTTGAAAACCGTTATACCCGGTATTGTGAATACCTTTATCGAGCTGTTTAAAGACACCTCGCTGGTTATGATCATCGGCCTGTTTGACCTGCTGTCTATCATTCAGTCGTCGTTTACCGATGCAAAATGGCTTGGTTTTTCCATAGAAGGTTATATGTTTGCCGGGCTGGTTTACTGGATTTTTTGTTTTTCCATGTCTCAGTACAGCCAGCATCTGGAAAGGAAACTGCATACCGGGCATAAGAGGTAGGGCCAAGAGAATACTGAATATCAAACAGGGAATGTCAAATTTTGAAAGTGTCTGTATAACAAATCACATTTCGCTGAGTTAATATTTTCTTTCAAGAGATTTTTGGTAATATTATGACAGAGCAAGCTGTACAACAAGAGAGTTCGCACGACCCCATTGCCATTGATATGAAGGCCATGCACAAGTGGTATGGCGATTTTCATGTGCTGAAAGATATCAACCTGACCGTTAAACGGGGGGAGCGCATTATCATCTGCGGTCCTTCCGGCTGCGGTAAATCAACTCTGATTCGTTGCCTGAACCGGCTGGAAGAACATCAGCAGGGCGAGATCTGGATCGACGGTATTGAACTTAATGATGACCTGAAGCATATTGAAAAAATCCGTCGCGATATCGGCATGGTGTTTCAGCAGTTTAACCTGTTTCCCCACTTAACCGTGCTGGAAAACTGCTGCCTGGCCCCAATCTGGGTGCTGAAAAGCCCTCGTAAGGAGGCTGAAGCCGTGGCCATGAAATACCTGGAGCGGGTTAAGATTCCGGATCAGGCAGATAAATACCCAGGCCAGCTGTCCGGCGGTCAGCAGCAGCGGGTGGCCATTGCCCGGTCGCTCTGCATGAACCCCAATATCATGCTCTTTGATGAGCCCACCTCGGCCCTTGATCCGGAGATGATCAAGGAGGTGCTGGATGTTATGGTGGATCTGGCCAACGAGGGCATGACTATGCTCTGCGTTACCCATGAGATGGGATTTGCCAAGACCGTGGCTGACCGGGTTATTTTTATGGATTCCGGTGAGATTATCGAAGAGAATGATCCGGATAATTTCTTTGACAACCCGCAGTCGGATCGAACCAAGCTGTTCCTGAGTCAGATTTTGTAACGGTTGGGGAGATACATATATAAAAAAGCCGATTCCCTGGAATCGGCTTTTTTATTTTGGAGTGATATGTACAGGCTGGTGGTGAGCAAAGCGAACCCCAACCTACACCAAGTCTCCATCAAATCTGCACAAGATGGAGTTTATTCCTTGCTCCGATAAGCTATTTTGTCTTGTCCAGCTTCCTGAAAAAATCCAGATCCGGCAGATCCTTCATCCAGTCCTTGCTGGTAAACCATTTTTCCTGCAGCTGTTTCAGCGCTCCTGACCCGGTCATAATAGACAGGTAATTCCCCACCAGATTGACAAAGAGCGGATCATCAGCGGACAGGGCAATGGCAACGGGCTCAAAGGTCAATGGTTCTTCAAACATGGCAAATCCGCGGTCTTTGTAGCGAAATTCCGCAACTCGGCAAAAGGGGTAATCGGCGACTATGGCATCAACTTTTCCGTTTAGCAGCAGGATAAGGGACTCATCCAGGGTGGACGTGCTGATGATGTTTGCATCGGGTAGCAGCTCCAGAGCCATTTTTTCACCGGTAGTCCCCTTGAGAACAGCCACGCAGCAGGTGAGTTTTCTTAAATCTTCAGGCGTTGAGACCTGTTCCAGCAGAGATCTTTTGCCAAGAATGGATTGTCCGGAAAGGGCGTATGGTCCAACAAAGGACGCCCGCAGGTTTCGGCTCGGGGTCATGGTCATGCCGGACATGGCCATATCAATAGTATTGTCCTCCAGTGCGCCGATAAGCTTGGAAAATTCCATTTGTTTGAATTCGATTCTAACCTGCAGCCATCCGGCCAGGTTTTTTGCAAGATCAATGTCAAGGCCAATCAGTTGTCCTGTAGAGGTGCTGGCGGTAAACGGTGGAAAATCACCGGGCGTACCCACCACCAGGGTCTTGTTTTTGAGGATACGCTCAGTAACCTGGCCCCCCCAAAGCTGTCCGGGAAGCAGGAGGCAGATGAGAGAAAAGATAAGGATATACGGTTTCATGGGTTCTCCACGTGAAGGTTGTCGAAAAAAGGTGCAGAAAAAGGTATACTGCAACTGTTATGATGACAGAAATTGTTGGTTCCTTCCACGAATTTATTGTGCAGAGAAAAAGTAATGAGCTACGTCGGTTGAGGACTGCTTAAGGCTGTCTGAAGCTCGGCTGGAGAGAGATCTGTACTGCTATCTTACGGAATGAGAATGAAAAATAGACAACTCAGACGACAAGTTTCAGGAAACCGTCTTTTTACCTGGATGATGATTGGGACAATTTTCTTCCTTATTGACCTGGCGATCCTGTTTTATTTTCTCAGGCCTGAGTCAGTACAGGTGGATAAACAGACTCCTGCTGTACGTACAGTGCAGCAGGAGACGGGCTCAATATTAAAGGAACCCAACTAACCCTCAAATAAATAATTCAACAACGGTATCTCCATGGCAAATGAAGGAAACAAGATCATCTATTCGATGATCAAGGTAACAAAAAAATATAAGGATCAGGTCATACTGAAAAATATTTCTCTGTCCTATTTTTACGGTGCTAAAATCGGTGTCCTGGGTTTGAACGGCTCGGGAAAGAGTACCCTGCTGCGTATTTTAGCAGGTCTGGACAAAGAGTTTGAGGGTGAAACCATCTTGTCTGATGGGTTCACTGT
The DNA here is from genome assembly GCA_964593645.1 of uncultured Desulfobulbus sp. Lineage (GTDB taxonomy): Bacteria > Desulfobacterota > Desulfobulbia > Desulfobulbales > Desulfobulbaceae > Desulfobulbus_C. The sequence goes on along the minus strand of CAZQKF010000005.1, from coordinate 10,577 downwards.
CGATCTGCTGGAGCAGGAGCCGGTGCTTGATCCCAAGGCCACTGTGCGCGAAATCGTAGAACAGGGGGTGCAGGAAACCGTTGATCTGATGGAGGAGTATAATCAGATCAATGCCAAGTTTGCCGAACCCATGGATGATGACGCCATGCAGGCGTTGATCGAACGTCAGGGTGAGGTGCAGGATCGTCTTGATGCCGTGGATGCCTGGAATCTGGACAGCCGCCTGGACATGGCCATGGATGCCCTGCGCTGCCCACCGCCTGACACAAAATGCGGAGTACTGTCCGGCGGTGAGAAACGGCGGGTGGCGCTTTGCCGTATCCTGCTGAAAAAACCGGATATTCTCCTGCTTGACGAGCCGACCAATCATCTTGATGCCGAGTCAGTGGCCTGGCTGGAGCATCATCTGCAGGGCTATAGCGGTACGGTCATTGCCGTGACCCATGACCGGTATTTTCTTGATAACGTGGCGGGCTGGATTCTGGAACTGGATCGGGGTCGTGGTATTCCCTGGCAGGGGAATTATTCATCCTGGCTGGAGCAGAAACAGAAACGGCTGGCCCAGGAGGAAAAAAAGGAATCAGACCGGCAGCGGACTTTGCAGCGTGAACTGGAGTGGATTCGCATGAGCCCCAAGGGGAGGCGGAGCAAGGCCAAGGCCCGGATCAGTAGTTATGAAAAACTGCTCAATCAGGACACGGGCGAGCGGGTGCAGAAGATGGAGATCTATATTCCGCCGGGGCCGCGCCTGGGCAAACTGGTTATCGAGGCCGAGAGTGTACGCAAGGCATACGGCGATAAAATTCTGGTGGAGGATATGAATTTCTCCCTGCCGCCGGGCGGTATTGTCGGCATAGTCGGGCCAAACGGCGCCGGTAAAACAACCCTGTTTAAGATGATTACCGGCCAGGAACAGCCCGATGCCGGGACTATCCGGGTCGGAGAGACGGTCAAGCTCTGCTACGTGGATCAGGAACGCGACAATCTTGACCCAAATAAGACTATCTGGGAGACTATTTCCGAAGGTCAGGAGATGATCTGGCTTGGTACCCAGGAGATCAACTCCAGAGCCTATGTGGGTAAATTTAACTTTGCAGGTTCTGCCCAGCAGAACAAGGTGGGCGAGATCTCCGGCGGTCAGCGCAACCGGGTCCATCTGGCTATGATGCTCAAAGAGGGCGGCAATGTCCTACTTCTTGATGAGCCGACCAATGACCTGGACGTCAACACCCTGCGCGCCCTGGAAGAGGCACTGGATAACTACGGCGGCTGCGCCGTCATCATCAGCCATGACCGCTGGTTCCTGGATCGCATCGCCACCCATATCATGGCCTTTGAAGGTGATTCCCAGGTGGTCTGGTTTGAAGGCAATTATTCGGAATATGAACAGGACTACAAGAAACGGGTGGGAGCTGCAGCCGATCAGCCGCACCGGATCAAATACCGGCACCTGACCCGGGAGTAAATCAAAATTTAACCAACTGCAGCACATGACAGATAACATTTCAAAACGATCGCTGGCAGCTGTTGTTCTGCCGGACCATTGCGTGCAGTTGGAATGGGAGCCGGCAAAGGGGCGGCTTGGCAAGTCAACAATCCTTGTTCAGCAGGAGATTTTATCGCTGTATGAACAGGATCCGCAAAACTGGCTGCTTTTCCTGGGCTTTGCGGATGCGGAAGTACCCCTGTCGCCTTCTCTGGATTTCTGGCGTCGTTTTTCCGCTCTTTTTGTTCATCGCCTCAAATTAACTCCCGATCTTGAGCAACTACGCGACCGGGTTGACGTGCCCCTTGCCCGGGATGAGCTTGCCTCCCTGCTCTCCTCGATCCCTGCCATGGTCGGCGGTGAATATATTACAGCGGAAAGTCTGCCGGTTTCCTGGAATAATCTTGGCGCATCCTTTTCCAGATTAATTAAGCAGTATTCCGGCACTGTTGCTGAATTCATTCGCCATTACGCACCAGACAGCCACCTGCTGGGACGAATTTATTTTCACCTGGTGGAGAATCGGGATGGAGAGTATCCCTTTGCCTTTCTTGCCACCTACTCAACCCGGATGGGCGGTGATGGCCAGTCACGTCATCTGCCGCTTAAATATGCGTTGCAGGAATACCGGGACGATCAGGAGAAATTACTTGAGCTTCTTGCCACTGTTTATGAAGCCGCAGCAGACAGCGAGCTGATTGGCAACCTTCTGGAGAGTAATGAGCTGTTTGCACCAATGGCATGGGACAGCAATGAAGCCTATACGTTTTTGCGCGAGGTTCCTCTGTATGAGGAGTCGGGAATACTGTGCCGGATTCCCGACTGGTGGAAGGGGAAACAAACCAGAATCAGGGTACAGGTTCGGCTCGGCGAAAAACAGCCTGCCATGGTCGGCATGGATGCGCTGCTTGATTTTACGCCGCAGCTTATGGTGGGTGAAGAAGCACTTTCACCTGATGAAGTCAGTCGTTTGCTGGCCCAGGTGGATGGGCTGGCCTTTATCAAGAACAAGTGGGTGGAGGTTGATCGGAAAAAGCTGCAACAGACCCTTGCGGCCTATGAAAAAGCCGGAAAGCTTGCAGAGCAGGGCGGTTTAACGCTGGCGGAAGCCATGCGTCTGCAGTTGCAGGGATCACAAGAGCTTGCAAGTGTCACCATCGGTGACGAGCTGGAGGTGGAACATGGACAATGGCTTGCTGCCATGTTCAGTAAAATGTCTGACCCCGCCCGTCTGCCCAAGGCGCAGACTTCCTCCGGTTTTCAGGCGCAATTACGGCCATATCAGCAGGACGGTGTCCGTTGGCTCTGCGGCCTGCATTCCTTTGGCTTCGGGGCCTGCCTGGCCGATGATATGGGGCTGGGCAAGACCGTGCAGATCCTGGCCTTTCTCAATATTATTGCCGAAAATAATCGGAAAAACAAACAACAGGGAACAGCTCCTTCGCTGCTGATCATCCCGGCCTCTCTCCTGGCAAACTGGCAGCAGGAAATTGAACGGTTCTGGCCGGAGATGCGGGTGTTTTATGCCCATCCGTCCATGCATAAGCCGCACCGGGTCAATGCACCGGATATCTCTCTACAGCAGGAACTTGATCTGGTTATCACCACCTACGCCCTGGTTCAACGCTATGAGTGGCTGCATGATATATCGTGGAATTACGTCATCCTTGATGAGGCCCAGGCCATAAAAAATCCGTCCACCAGGCAGACAAAGGGTGTGAAACAGCTGCAGGCGGCCAACCGTATTGCCATGACCGGAACACCGGTGGAAAACAGGCTGTCTGATCTGTGGTCGCTGTTTGATTTTCTCAATCCCGGTCTGCTGGGATCGGGCAAGGAATTTACCGCCTTTGTCAAGGGACTGGCCGATCATCCGGATGGCTATGGCCGCCTGCGCAGGATGACCGGGCCGTTTATCCTGCGCAGGTTGAAAAGTGACAAGTCCATTATCAGTGATCTTCCGGACAAGGTGGAGATGAAAACCTGGGCCGAGCTGAGCCGTAAGCAGGTTGTTATCTACCAGCAGCTGGTGGAGGATATCGGCAATACGCTGGAGCATGCCGACGGAATACAGCGTAAGGGGCTTGTCCTGGCGGCTTTGACCAAGTTTAAGCAGATCTGTAATCATCCGGATCAGTATGCGGGAGTGGACGGATACGCGGAAAAGGAGAGCGGCAAGTTTGCCCGTTTGCGTGAAATCTGTGCCACCATCCATGAAAAACGCGAGCAGGTGCTTGTGTTTACGCAATTCAAAGAGATGACGACGCCCCTGGCCGATGTGCTGGAACGTGTATTCGGTAAACCCGGGCTTGTTCTGCACGGCAGCGTGGCCGTGGGTAAACGGAAAAAGATTATTGAACAGTTTCAGGGTGATGGGTATGTTCCCTTTATGGTGCTGTCGCTCAAGGCGGGTGGTGTCGGCCTGAATCTGACCCGGGCCAATCATGTTATTCATTTTGACCGCTGGTGGAATCCGGCAGTGGAAAACCAGGCAACGGACCGGGCCTTCCGGATCGGTCAGAAGAAAAAAGTGATGGTGCATAAATTCATTACCCGCGGCACCATAGAGGAAAAAATTGATACCATGCTGGAAGAAAAGGCCCGTCTGGCCGGAGATGTTCTGGCCTCGGGTGGGGAAAAATGGCTGACGGAAATGGATAATGACGAGTTGAGCGATCTGTTTGCGCTTTCCAGGTAACCGGACACTGTAGGATAAAAATTATGAGATACGGCGGCTACCCGCGTTATGTCAGCGTGGGGGAAAAACGGGCAAAAGCAGAGAAAAAGATAAAGCAGCTGCGCAAAAAGAATCCGGATATTCAGCCGGTTATCCTGACCGGTCAGGCGTTGGCCAAAACCTGGTGGGGTAAGGCCTGGAACAAAAATCTGGAGCGATATGCCGATTACAGCAACCGCATTGGACGTGGCCGCAGCTATGTCCGGCACATGGCGGTGGTTGATTTAAAAGTTGCCCCCGGCCGGGTTGACGCCTTGGTTCAGGGCTCTCGCGGGGCGCCGTATAAAGTTCAAATCAAAATTGCAAAGATTAAACCCAAAAACTGGCAGCAGCTTAAAAAAAGATGCCAGGCAGAGTTATCATCCCTTCCTGATCTGCTTGCCGGCAAGTTTCCCAAAAAGCTGCAGGACGTTTTTATGATTAAGGGGAAGGGGATGTTTCCTGAACCGGCAGAGATATCTTTTGACTGCAGCTGTCCGGACTGGGCAGACATGTGCAAGCATGTGGCTGCCACACTGTACGGGGTGGGGGCGCGGCTTGATGAAGATCCGGCGCTTTTTTTCAGCCTGCGCAAAGTTGATATGGAAGACTTGGTGGTGCAGGCGGTGCAAAGCAAGACCGTTGCCATTCTTGCGCAACCGGCTGTAACCGGAGAGCGGATCATTGACGATGACCAGTTGTCAGGCCTGTTTGGCATTGAACTGGAGGATATGGATGCGATCCCTCCGGTACGGCCGAAGAAAAAGGGAAAAACAGCTGCTCGAAAAAAATCCCGATCAGGAAACGCTGCAGGCTCGCGCAGAAAAAAGGTTTCGGCAAAAAAGAAACGGGTCGGAAAACAAAGGAAATCATCACCCGCCCAAACACAAGCAACCGGCTACGGTTCTGTGACCAATTTAGTTTTGGGCTGTATTGAAGAGAGCGGCGAAGAAGGTATTTTGATTCGTGATCTTGCTGATATTACAGGGATCCCGGCAAAACAGCTCTACCCGCTTCTGTACCGGTTAAAAAAAGCCGGATACGTTCATAGTCCTGCAAGGGGCTGGTATTGTCGCCTTTAACATTTGTCCTCTTTGTCGACAAGTGTCTCTGCGGTTGTTACCAGTTTTCTGCAGATATGGAGAGTCAGCAACTTTATTCCATCAGAAACACTACAGAAAAACGTCGAATGTTGAGGGTGGGCAATTCGTACTGGGCGAGGTGCATGCTTCAAAAAGGATGCTATCCCTTTTGATCAGATTGTTTGCAGAACGGGAAAGAGTCTATGGCATTATCTAAAATCCCCTTGGTTCGGGTTATTCTGGTTCCTTACCTGGTGTTGTTTTTTCTTTTTGCCCTTGTTGCCGGGGCAGGTTCCACCTGGCTTTATTTTAAGGCCAGAGAGGCACAGGCCCATGTGGTAATGCATGGATTGCTGGCAACAGTTTCTCCGCTTGTTGATGAGTTGTCACAAGCTGATGCCGGTCAGCTCATAACTAACCAGAATTCTTGGCTTCATCACAAGATTGAGGGTGTTTTTTCCCGGATGCCGGATCTTCTGCAGGTGCGGGTCCGTTCTTCCAGTGAAGGATTTTCCAAACACCATGCCGGCAAGCATACTCTGATGACCGAATCAATTCCGGGGAAAGGATTAGAAGTAGGAAGCACCTCGGATATGCGCAGTTCGACTGCTGCCAGCAGGCTGTATTCTGAAACCGCCTCCCTGTTGCGCATTGAATTTAGTTTTGAAGACCGGGAAAACGGTTCCGTGAGTCTGGAATTCGGCTTCAGCAGGGCTGCTCTGCAGGATGCTGTCGGTCTGGCAATGGCTATCATTGTCAATACTATTACACTGTTTAACATCATCGGTATTGCCGCCCTTGCCCTGGCCTTTGCTGTGACGCTCTGGGGTGTTTCCCAAGTGAGAATGCTTGACGAACATGTGCAGAAACTCTACCAGTATGCCACTGCTGCCGAACTGATGGCAGGGCTTGTTCATGACCTGCGTAACCCTTTAGCCAGTTTCCGGGCTAATATTGCAGCATTAAAAATTATGCCTCGGGAAAGCAACGAGATTCTGGCAGAAATGGACCAGGACTTGGTGCGTCTGGATGAGAAACTCGGCTCAATGCTAGATCTTACCAAAAAACGTGACGAGCCCATGCGCCCGGTAGCCGTGCACAAACTGTTTGAAACAGTGCGCAGGCAAGCAGATCCTGTTTTGCAGAAAAATAATCTTAAACTGGAGATACAAAGCAGTCTGGATCATCCTGTGGAGCTTATGGAAAACAGTTTGAAAGATGCACTGCTTAACCTTGTGCTCAACAGTGCGGAAAGCGGTCAGCAGGAAGGGAGTATTGTTCTGTCTGCCCGCTGGGACAAGGGGGATGTTCTGTTCGAGATTGCTGACCGGGGTAACGGACTGCCGGAGAATGTCAATATTTTTGAACCGTTTGTGACAACCAGGCCCACTGGAAACGGGCTTGGTCTTGCCATTAGCAGCCGGACTACGGAAGCTCACGGCGGCACCCTTCGGGCAAGAAATCGCAGGAGAGGTGGGGCATTGTTTACCTTGCGGATCCCCCAACCACCTGGTACCAGGAGAAAAGCATGACCAGTCAGCAACAGTTACCGGAACTCTCCGGCCTTCGTATCCTGGTGCTTGACGATGATCCGGCCATTCAGCGCAGTCTTTCCCGGGCATTGCGGGGACTGGGGGGCAAGGTAATAACTGCCGGCAGTCTGCGCGAAGCACGCCTTAAGCTGGACTCTGCTGTATTTGATGTGGTGCTGGCGGATCTCAAACTTCGTGACGGCATTGGTCTTGACCTGCTGCCCCTGTATCAGAAACGATTTCCTGAAGGCTCTTTCTATTTGATCACCGGTCACGGCTCGGGGGATAATGCAGTCAAAGCGCTCAAAATTGGAGTGGCTGATTACCTGCAAAAACCGGTGGATCCCATTGACCTTGCCAAAAGACTGCAGCGGGAAGTCGTTGCCATGCGCCGGTCGGTCCTGGAAACCCGGCTTGATCCCTACCTGCTTTTTTCTGATCCGGTTATGGAAGAGGCGCTTGCTGATCTACCCCGTTTTGCAGCACTTGACCAACCTGTCCTGATTCAGGGAGAAACCGGTACCGGCAAAGAACTGGTGGCTATGGCTGTGCATAAAATCAGTCCCAGGTCAGCTGGTCCGTTTGTGGCAGTCAACTGCGGTGCCATTCCGGAATCCATGCTGGAAAGTGAGTTGTTTGGTCATGAGCGAGGATCTTTTACCGGGGCTTCATCACGGCATCATGGCCGTTTTGAGCAGGCTTCGGGCGGAACCCTGTTTCTTGATGAGATCGGAGATATGCCTCTGCAGTTTCAGGTACGGCTGCTGCGTGTATTGGAAGAGGGGGCTCTTCAGCGAATCGGCGGGGAGACGCCGATTCCCATTGATGTCCGTATCGTGGCGGCCACCCATCGGGATTTGCGTGAAGATGTTGAGGCCGGATTGTTTCGCCGTGATCTGTTGTACCGGCTTGATGTGTTGCCCATTCTGCTGCCGCCGCTCAGGGAGCGCAAACAGGATATTCTTCTTCTGGCTATTCATTTTCTTCATCGAACCTTTGAGGAACTGGGGCGTTCGGGCAGTCTGCCGATTTTTTCTACGGCTGCAGAAGAGTTACTGCGCACCTGCCCCTGGCCGGGAAACATCCGTGAATTACGTAATACCATGACCCGTCTTGCAGTACGACTCCCCGAAGATATACAGGAAATTTCAACAGATTTTGTGCAGCGTTATCTGTCTGGTACAGCAATTCACTGTGACTGCCCGGAACCAGGTGCCATCTATATACCTGCCCGTGCCACTCTGGCAGATGCAGAACAGTTACTTATTGATGCAGCGCTTAAACGAACAGATTTTAATCGCACGGCAGCAGCAAAACAGCTGGGCATTGGTGAACGTACTCTCCGCCGCAGGCTCAACGAAAAATAGGCTTGCCGGTATCTGTCAGCCTTGTCTTCCCTTTCCAATGAGAGCATGAATTTGTGATATCTCTGGAGAGCATTGATCTTCCTTACCTTCTTATAGCAAGGTTTCCCGGTACGCAGGTTAATCGTACTCTCTCTTCTCTGACGTCACCGGCCAGAATGGCCGCTTTCTTTTTCTGAACAACGGTCATTCTGGCCGCACTTTTCTTGATTACCAAGAACGTGTTTTTTAACAGTCTGAAATAACAATGAAAAAAAATGGCACACCTGTTGCTATCTCTCCGGAGAAAGAACAGATACGTTTGTCGTTCACAATAACAATAACTATGGAGGAAGAAAAAATGAAAAAATACAATCGCTGCAGTCGTGCATTTATCTGTCTGGTTGCAGCCACTGGTCTGCTGATTGGTAACGCTGCCCTGGCAACAGGGGAGGCTGCAACAACTGATGTGACCAAAGGAAGTGTTAAAGTAGAAAAACAGGTAAAGGATACAACCCGGAGCAATACCGAAAAACAGCGTGAATCCATTGTCAAGGAAGCTGTAACCGCCCTTGAACAGACCCAGAAGGCCATCGATGCTCTGGCTAAGAAAAATAAAAAAGAGGCACTTGACGCGCTGGCTCTGGTGACCGGAAAACTTGAGATTGTCCTGGCAAGAGAGCCGGAACTTGCCAGTGCGCCCATTCATGTACAGGTTGAACGATTTGACCTGTATGCCTCAGTGGAGATAGTCCGGGCTGCCGTTAAAGAGGCTTCCGACATGCTGGATAATGGTGAGGTACAGCGGGCACGACGTCTTCTCGCAGGCCTTACTTCAGAGATTGACTTTGTAGTAACTGCACTGCCTTTACAAGCCTATGCAGACGGTATCAAGGCGGTGGCTAAACTTGTTGATCAGGAAAAATATGAAGAGGCCTCACTGGGCTTGTATGATCTGCTCTCGACCTTGGTGGTGACCAGAAGTATTATTCCTTTGCCCATCCTGCGCGCCGAGGAACTTATCAAACAAGCTGATGAGCTAGCCAGCAAAGAGGGCCGCAGTGAAGAGGAAAATACAGAGTTGTCCGCCCTGCTTGATAATGCAAAATCTCAGATAGAAATGGCTGAGGCCCTTGGCTATGGCGACAAAAAATCCTACAAAGAATTCTATCGCCAGATCAAGGAGATTCGTAAAAAGACCAGGAACAGCGGGTTTGGTACGGGTTTTATGAAAGAGTTGAAAGATTCTCTGACGAAATTCAAAGAGAAGATCTTCAACCCTGAGACCAATAAATGACAAATAACTCATCAGATCAGAACTGATGAAATCAGGACGCAAAAATCCGGTTCTGCAGGCACTGGCTGGGTATATATTTTCTCGAATCCCGCTGCCTGCGGGACCGGATTTGCCAATAGAAAATGAGAGGAAACAGGATGAGTGAAATACAACAGGAAACCACCGCAGGGATTGTTGTGGTGAATATGGATGAATTTCCCCGTAAGTGGGGATGGATGCTGGCACTGGGGCTGCTGATGATTCTGGCCGGAGCAGTCGGCCTGTATCTGGCGGTTGCTGTTACTCTGATGACAGTGTTACTTTATGGCGGCATGATAATGGCAGGTGGTTTTTTATCCCTTGCTCATTCGTTCCAGGCCAAAGAGGAAAAGTGGCAGGGGCGATTGATGCAGGTACTGCTTGCACTGCTCTATATTGGTGCCGGTGTAATTATTTTTATTAACCCGACTGCGGCATCGGCAGCCCTTACGCTTGTTCTGGGTGCCATGTTTCTTACTATTGGCGTGGTGCGCCTTGCCAATGGTTTTAAATGCCGCAGCAATGGCTGGAAATGGTTGCTGCCTGTTGTGACAGGGCTTGTTGATGTTCTGTTTGCAGTGATTATTGCCGTCAGTTGGCCGATATCTGGTTTGTGGGTGATTGGTCTGTTTGTTTCCATTGAGCTGATGATGTATGGCTGGAGCTTGACCTTTACTGCTCTTGCGGTGCGCAAACTGGCAACCAATAGTAAAGAATAACAGCGATTTTTTTTTAACGTTATTTTTCAGATTTTCTCAGTGCCCTGTATTTTTCCTAATCTCTGTGTTGTTATGCCGGTTGCCTGCTGGAAGCAACCAATGGAAGTAGTCTTTTTTGTGGACGTATTTGACCTGTGTCATTTCTTCTCACAGCGGAGGTGCTATCTTCCCTGCAGCGACAATAAAAAATATTCAGAATAGACAGGAGAATGATCATGGCAGGATGCGGATGCGGTACAGAAGGGGACGGCCCCTTTTCCAAGGGAAGAGAACTGGTTGAATTTGTTTACAATGCACACGAGGGAACAGTGCGGGATAAACCCATGGCCCGGGGCTCTATTGAAGTGGTCTGCCAGGGGTGTAATGCCCCGTTTATCATGGAGA
>CAZQKF010000004.1:0-17161 GCA_964593645.1 uncultured Desulfobulbus sp. | reverse complement strand
CAGGTGGCAGGCCTCGGAGGGGAAACTGGTCCGGACATCGTAATCAAGCCCGCTGGCCCGACCGGCAACGCCGACCAGGCCCAGCCTGTCGGCATCACCACAGCTCACCGTGCCGGTATGCTCAAAACGGGCCAGAACCGTGTGAGCGGAAAACAACAGGTCGCATACATGTGCAATACCAGGTCTCTCGGCGCTGATTTTTTCTCTGATAAGAGTACGCTGCTCAGCTGTCACTGGAAAGGCAATGCCTCCTGGTCTGATCAGTCCCTTGCCGAATCGGTTCCCGGCAAGGGTGAGCAGCAGGTTGAGAAATTCCCCTCGGATTCGGCCCAGCCAGTTCAGGGGCGGAGTAAAGGCCACGTCTCCGCTGAGTGCGCCCAGATCACCAATATGATTGGCAATACGTTCGATCTCCAGGGCTGCGGAGCGAATACGTTGTGAGGATTCCTCCACCTCAAGTTCGGCCAGGGCTTCAATGGCCTGGGCATGGCAGAGGCTGTGGCCGATGGCGGTGTCACCTGCTATGGACTCGGCAATAAGGGGGCGACGGCCCGGATGCAGTTTTTTCTGTTCCAGAAGTGTTTCCACTCCCCGGTGCTGGTATCCCAACTGTATTTCCAGGTGCAGCACCTTTTCACCGACACACTGAAAGCGAAAATGCCCGGGTTCGATGATACCGGCATGAACCGGTCCCACTGCCACCTCATGGACTGCATCACCTTCTACTTTAAAATACGGATAGTTGCCCGGAATGGGTTGCCTGTAATCGTTGCCGAAAATATCCTGCTTCTGCCTCTGGTTGGCATGATAGCGCACCATCTTCAGCCAGGGATGACCCGTGGGGCGAACCCCGAACTGCTCGGCAATTTCCCGTTCAAAGAGGTGAAACTTTTCACACTCCCGGGTCAGGGCCGGGTACTCGTCACCAGGCAGACAACCGGTGACATAGAGCTGTCGATCCTCCCGCAGGACTGTGAGCAGTCGCAGTTTTTTCTGCTCGTCTTCATAGGCAAAGAACTGCACGGGAGAACCCGCACCCTTGGCTATTTGTACAACCGTTTCCCGAAACACGGAAAAATCCAGTTCCGGAATATCTGAGCGCGGGATTGCCTTGCCGTTATCAATTGCCAGGAGATTATCCATGGATTGTCCCTCCAATGGTTGCAATGGCCCGGGTAATGGTCTGGGTAATGGACTCGGGCATCCAGATGACCAGGGCCATGGAGGTGAGCAGAAGGACAAGGGGCGGCAGAGCGCGTTTCCATCGTTCGGGAACAAGAATTTCGTCGCTATCCCGTGTGCCGAAGACCATTTGGATGACCAGCCGGGAGGCACCGGCAAAGACCAGAATCAGACAGAAAATAAAAATTGCCATTACAACATATCGACCGGCCTTGACAGCGCCGAAGATGATCAGCAACTCACTGATAAACAGGCCAAAGGGCGGGAAACCGGAGATTCCCGCAAAGCCGGCAAAAAAGGTTGCTGCAGTCTTGGGAAACAGCCGCATCATTGCCCCGGTTTTGTTGATGATCTTGGTTCCGTAGCCGAGAAAAATATTGCCCGCAGTCAGAAACAGCGACGATTTAATCAGGGAGTGATGGATCATATGCAGCATGGCCCCGAATACGGCAATGCCGCCGATACCGGTGCCAAAGGCGATAATACCCATGTTTTCAATACTGGAGTAGGCCAGCATGCGTTTGTAATCCGACTGATTGAGGATGAAAACAGCCGCAACCAGCATTGAGGCAAGGCCGAAGGCGATCAGGACATTGGAGGAAAAGGGGCCCAGACCGGCGGCATACATGAGCTGGTGACAGCGGTACACCCCGAGAAAGGCACAGTTGAGCAGCGCCCCCGAGAGCAGGGCCGAGGCAGGGCCCGGGGCTTCGCTATGGGCATCCGGCAGCCAGGTATGCATGGGGGCAAGGCCCATCTTGGTTCCATAGCCGATGAGGATAAAAATAAAACCCGCCTTCAGCCAGGCCGGGTTCAGCCGGGCGGCAATGTCATGGAGGGCGGAAAAGGTAATGGGTGCCTCTACCTGACCCATGGTCATGGAAAAGATAATAAAAAAACAGCCGAGCAGGGCCAGGGCAATACCGACGGAACAGATGAGGACATATTTCCAGGTTGCCTCCAGGGCCTCTTTGGAGTGGTGGACAAAGATCAGCGGCGCACTCATCAGGGTGGTTGCCTCCACTGCCACCCACAGCATGATGATGTGGTCGGCAATGGTCACCATGGACATGGCCGCAAGAAAGAGCAGCATACAGGCATTGAAGACGGGCTCTTTACTCATCTCGGTTTCCTGCATGTAAAAGACGCTGTACAGGCAAATCCAGAGAAAGAGGAAGGAGAGGATTGCCAGCACCAGCAGTCCCTCGGGGGTGGCGCTGAAGTACCTGTTATGCAGGGGACCGGTGATCTGAAACCATTCCAGTGCAGTCAGAGCGGCATGGGCGAGGGATGTGGCGACAAGAACAGTTCTTCCCCGGTTGACTGGGAGGAAAAAAACAGTGATCCCTGCCAGCAGGGGAATGATAACAACAAGCTGCAGCATGATTTCAGTCCTTCAGCCGGCCCAGCAGGCCGGTATCCACATCGTCAAAGGTGTGGTGAATATCATTTAAGACAATGCCCATGACCAGCACCGCCACCAGCAGATCGAGCAGTACCGCAAATTCAACCAGGTACTGGTTGTGGACCTTGCCGGCCAGGGCGGTGCCGATGAGGTAGATCCCGTTTTCCATCATCAGGTAGCCGATGACCTGAGTAATGGCCTTGCGCCGTGCCATGAGCAGGATCAGTCCGGCTCCCATGGTGGTAACCGCTGTTACCAGCAGCAGTTTATGGCCGGGCGGCAGCAGATGCAGCTGGAGATGGTTGATGAGGTACATGGAAAAAACGATCATGATCAGGCCGGCAAAGAGGGAGGCGTGGTAGCCGATGATCGGCTCGATTTCGCGGCTGGCAACTACCCGTTTAACGGCAATCACCATCAAGGCCGGAATACACACCCCCTTGACCAGCACCATGAGGAGAAAAAACAGGAACAGGCCAAAGGTTATTCCATGCTCCGGCCCGGAAAACAGGGGAACCGTCGAGACCATGATCCCCTGGAAGGCCATTAGCTTGACCAGGGCCATGAGTCGATTGGTACGCAGCGAGAGCAGAACCGACAGCAGGATCAGGGCCAGGAGAATAGTACTGATATGGTTCACTGGACAAACTCCATGGTAAGAATGACGGCAAAGAAGACCAGGGCAAAAGAGGTCAGGATAAAGTTGGGTACCATGGCCATGCGGAAGCGGGCGGTAATGGATTCCGCCAGACCGACCCCGCCGTAAATCAGCGTCAGCAGGAGAAGAAAGATCACCACGTTACTTGCCGGAAAATCACTGGCAAACGGGTAGAGCAGGCTGGTGATGAAGGCAGCGTAAAAGAGCATCTTGCAGAATGCACCCATTTCTATCAGGGCCAGGTCCGGGCCGCTGTGATCAAGGATCATGACCTCGTGGATCATGGTCAGTTCCAGATGGGTGGCCGGGTCGTCAACCGGAACCCGGGAGTTTTCCGTGAGCAGAACCATGAACAGGGCAATGACCACCAGCAACACCGGGGCGGCCGAGGAAGACCAGAGGGTAATCCCTTGGTTATGGCTAAAATATTCGGCAAAACTCAGGCTGTTGGTAAGGCGGAAAAACAGTACCAGGATGGTGAATATGGTGACCTCCGCCAGGGCGGAAAAAAAGACCTCGCGGGCAGCCCCCATGCCCTCAAAGGGCGAGGCTGTGTCCAGGGCGGCCAGCACGGTAAAAAAACGTCCCAGGCCCAGCAGGTAAAAGAGCATGATCACATCCCCATGAAAGGAGAGCACCGGCGGCAGGCCTGCAAAGGGAAAAAACAATAAAACCATGAAGGCGCAGACAAAGGAGATGACCGGTCCCATTTTGAAGAGAAAGGTGGAGCTGGTCGAGTAGACCGATCCCTTGCGCAGCAGTTTGAACAGTGTGGAATATTTGATCAGCCAGGGCGGGCCCTGTCTGCCGCTGAAACAGGCCTTGACCTTGAGAATGGCTGCCATGAGAAGCGGTGCCATGGCGACGGTCGTCAGCAGGGGAATAAGAGATATCGGAGTAAAGGAACTATTCATAACGATCTGTTTTACAGGAACAGGAGCATGACAAGTATGGCCAGCACGATATAGCCGATATAGAGTTGAATATTGCCGTGCTGGATCCAGCGCAGTCTGGTGGTCAGAAAGAGTACCGGCCGGATAAGCAGGGTTTGCAGGCCCAGCTCAAAGATATCATGGACATGGGTACTGTACGTGGCGTGAGCCGGGAAAATGGCGGTAATGCCCGAATAATGGCTCCGCACCCGGACAAAAGGCCGGAAGAAGTTAACCAGGGTGTCACCGTAGGACGTACCGGTGTACTGCATCCTGGCGCTTGGCCGGCTGAAGCCGCAGCCCCAGGTGGGGGCATGGCGAACCTCTTTGCCCATGGAGAGTAGTCGCCTGCAGAGGTCTGTACAAAAGACAAGAGCGATGAAGAGCAGACCCGTACGGGAAATAGCCGTTACCGCAGGCAGGAAGGAGGTCGGCTCAATGGTGGCGACAAGCGGGATTGCCTGGACAGCCTGGAAGGCAGCCAGGACAAAATGATCGGGCCAGATGCCGATGATCAGGCAGAGCGATGCGAGAATTCCCTGGGCCAGGAGCATGGAAACACCAGCTTCACCCGCCTGGGCAGCGGCGTCGCTTCGTGGCTCTCCGAGAAAGACGACACCGACCACCTTGGTAAAACAGGCTGCTGCCAGCCCGCCGATAAATGCCAGCGAGATGATGGCCAGTACGGTGAGGACGAATGAGGCATGATGCAGGCTCAGCCCGTGAAACGCACCGTAATAGATAAGAAATTCGCTGATAAATCCGTTAAAGGGCGGAAGCCCTGTGATGGAAATGGAGCCGACGAGAAATGCGCGGCCGGTAAAGGGCATGGTTTTCATCAGGCCGCCGAGACGGTCGATAGTCGCGGTTCCGGTCTGCTGGATGAGGGCTCCCGCCCCGAGAAAGAGCAGTGATTTAAAGACGGCATGGTTGAGTATGTGAAGCAGGCCGCCGGCAAAACCAAAGGCTGCCATGGTCGCGTTGCCGGAGGCAGCTCCGAGCATGCCCACGCCCAGCCCGAGCAGGATAATACCGATGTTTTCAACACTGTGATAGGCCAGCAGCCGTTTGAGGTTGTGTTTGCCCAGGGCATAGACAACACCAAGGATACCCGAGACAATGCCCAGTACGATAATGATCTGGCCAAACACGGGTGATGCCGGTTGGAGCAGAAGATAAAAACGAAGTATTCCATAAATGCCGACCTTGATCATCACTCCGGACATGACCGCGGACACATGGCTCGGAGCTGCCGGATGGGCATGGGGCAGCCAGGTATGGAGCGGAATGATACCGGCCTTGGAACCACAGCCGATCAGGATAAGCAGGAACCCGATAAGCTTGCCGGATGCAGAGATGTCGGCAAGACCGGAAAAAGAAAAATTACCCGTGGCACTGTAGAGAAAACCCAGACCGGCAAAGAGAAACAGGGCTCCGGCCTGGGTAAAGACAAAGTAGAGATAGCCTGCATCCCGGGTTTCTTTTTCAGTACTGTCATAGATGACCAGGAAAAAAGAGGAGAGCGACATCACCTCCCAGGCAAGGGCAAAGGTGACCAGAGTATCGGCGCAAACCACCAGGGCCATGGAGATGATAAGCAGGGAAAAAAAGAAATAATTGGCTGCAACCGCCGCCCTACGGCGAGAATCACGCAGGTATTGCAGGCTGTACAGGGATGCCACGGCCGGTACAACAAAGATAACCACCAGAAAAAAGGCGGACAGGCTGTCGATTCGCAGGGAAAAGCTGCAGAACTGCAGCCAGGGCAGGGTGAAGGTTTCCGGAACAGAATGAAGGATAAGGTGCATGGCCGCGTCCCAGCCGCCGAGGAGTCCGCCGCCGACAAGGGCCGTCACGGCCATTATCTTCATCAGGGGAAATACCCTGCAGCTGATCGGTGCTAAAATTCCGCCCGCTGCAATGAGCAGAAGGGCGAGAAAAAACGTGTGCATACAACCTCGTTAATCGCATCAACAACAACCCGCCGCATGCGGCAGGCGCATATTTAAAAGAGCAGTACAGAACTCCAAACAGGGCAGGAAGCAGATCCTTACTTAGCACTGTTGAGTATTTTCAGCAGTTAGTATGTGGGAAATACAGCAGAGATACCCACGAAAATGGCAAAGGTTTCGTTGTAACCACCATCCCGGCGGGCCGGGACAACAAGGGATGAAAGCCGGTGCCCTCATAACGGATATGACCGGACTGTCATATAAAAACCATACCACCGTCGTCGGTCACGATGAAACGTCTAGGGCGTTCCCATGGCAGGCGACATACACGCGGGCCATTATGCATGTCTGACCCGAGGAAGTCAACAGCTTTTTTTCGGTATTGGGTAAGAATCACGACAGATTCACCGCTCCCTGGCTGAGGTGATTCGTGTCGAGGTCATGGTTGAGCAGTACAATTCTCACCCTTAAAACGAAAATCCTTATTTATGGACGGATCGTGTATGGTATAAATAAACAATGTAGGCACCTCATAATCAGAGAGATATTTGGTGGGGAAAGGATAAACACTGACCAGGGTAAATTCCCGAAAAAACATATAAGCCGAGGGTGAATCACCAATTGAAGACACTGCAACAGCTATTTAATAGTAATTTGGCATGGGCCACCTCAATTAAGAAGAAAGATCCTGATTTCTTTATGCGGTTATCGAAACAGCAGGAGCCGGACTATCTCTGGATCGGCTGTTCCGACAGTCGAGTTCCTGCGAACCAGATAATTGGCCTCCAGCCCGGCGAGGTTTTTGTCCATCGTAATATTGCCAATCTTGTTGTCCATACCGATTTGAACTTTCTGTCCGTGCTCCAGTATGCCGTTGAACTTCTCAAGGTGAAACATATTATTATCTGCGGCCACTACGGCTGCGGAGGCGTCAAAGCGGCATTGGAGAATGGCGAACATGGTTTGATTGACAACTGGCTGCGTCATATCAGGGATGTCATTCGTTTCAATGGAGAGAAGTTTGAAGGGCTTGCAGAGAAGGAAAAATTTGATTTGCTCTGTGAGCTTAATGTCAGAGAACAAGTCTTAAATGTTTGTAATACGACAATTGTGCGTAATGCATGGAGCCAGGGCAAAGAACTTAATGTCCACGGATGGATCTACAGCATTGAAAATGGTGTTCTCAAGACCTTAGGTGCAAGTGTTACCTTAAATGACTTCAAGGCTGTTTCCTGAGTTATTGCCTTTCTTGATGATATTTGTAAAGACCCCTGTCCGCTTGCGGCCGGGGCTTTATTTTTCTGGTATGGGAAGAACAGGGGAGATATACTGCATATTATAAACAGCAACAGAAGGTGCTTGTAATGAGAGTCCCTGTTCTCCCTTTCTGCTCCTCGTTATCCGGATATGATCTTGAAACCCTGAAACATGACTGCATTGCGGGGATGACAGTTGCCCTCGTTCTGATTCCCCAGTCCATGGCCTATGCGCAGCTGGCTGGACTGCCCTCCTATTACGGCCTGTACGCCTCGTTCTTTCCCCCTCTTGTCGCGGCAGTTTTCGGATCCAGCAGGCGGTTGTCCACCGGCCCGGTAGCCGTGGTCTCCATTATGACGGCAGCGTCCCTGGAACCTCTGGCTGTCAGTGGCAGCCAGGAGTTTATCGCCTATGCCGTACTCCTGGCCTTTATGGTTGGTCTGTTCCAGTTCATGTTAGGAGTGTTCAGGTTAGGGGTGATCGTCAACCTGCTCTCTCATCCCGTAATTGTCGGTTTCACCAATGCCGCAGCCCTCATCATCGCCTCCAGTCAGTTGTCGAAATTTTTTGGCGTACATGTAGATAAAGCCGACCACTATTACGAGACCATGGGACGGGTTGTTCAGGCGGCAGCGGATTTCATTCACTGGCCGACCCTGTTTCTCGGTGTCCTGGCCATCATTGTGATGGTTATGGTAAAAAAATGGAGCGCTAGAGCCCCGTGCGTGCTGATTGCCGTTGTACTGACAACGATTATCTCCTGGGGAATTGGTTTTGAGAAAAATGCTCATGTCGAGGCGGCAGATATTCACGTTGCCGATCTTGAGCTGCTTATTGGCAGACTTAATGCAACCTGGGATCATGTCCAGCAGGCCGATGCTGCCCGTAAATCAGTGTCTGCATCCCGGCGCAAGGTCGTGCCTGGAGATCAGGAACTGTGCGGCAGATGCCATGCCAGCCGTGATGTTCGGCTGAAACGGGAGAGGAAACTTGAGGGAACCGTGGGGCAACCCGTCTCCCTGGAGAATGTTCTTGAACTCCATTTTATGGCCGGTGTCCTGGATGAGTATATTGAGGGGGAAAAAGAACAGGCCCACAGGATACGCCGTAAGATACGTTCCCTGCATCTCATTCGTGTTGCAGACGGAAACGGAAGTGAGCATTATCAGCTGAAAGAACAAGTGGCTGATCAACAGGAAGCAGGTGATACGATCTGGCGTATTCACCTGGGGACCGGGAGACTGGATCCAAAACATCTTCTCCTGGTCGGCGGGGGGGAGGTCATCGGCTTTGTTCCCCAGGGGCTGCCCTCACTCGGTATGCCGTCTTTTTCATTGGAGATCATTCCAAAATTGCTGCTGCCTGCAATTATTATCTCCATCCTCGGTTTTATGGAAGCCATTTCCGTTGCCAAGGCTATTGCCGCTCAAACCGGCTGCAGGCTTGATCCCAATCAGGAACTCATGGGGCAGGGGCTTGCCAATATCGCCGGATCAATTGGTTCAAGTTATCCTGTATCCGGCTCATTTTCCCGCTCGGCCATAAATTTTCAAAACGGGGCTCAAACAGGTTTGTCCTCAGTTTTTACCAGTCTGATGGTTGTGGGCACGCTTTATTTTTTGACTCCACTGCTCTATTATCTGCCGCAATCCGTACTGGCCGCTATTATCATGATGGCGGTCATGGGGCTGCTCAATACAAAGGATATTGTCCATGCCTGGAAAGTGCAGCCTTCAGACGGTATCATCAGCGTCTTAACCTTTGCTGCAACCCTCTTTTTTGCTCCTCACCTCGACAAGGGAATTCTGCTGGGGGTTTTTTTGAGCATAGCGGTTTTTTTCTACCGCAAGATGAAGCCGGTCATTGCCGAACTCTCCCTGTGGGAAGACGGACATTATCGCAGTGCGGCCCGCTTCGGGCTTGCCCAGTGTAAATATATTGTCATCATTCGTTTTGACGGGCCACTTTTTTTTGCAAATATCAGCTATCTTGAAGACGAGGTGCTTAAAATTGTCAAGACAAGGAAGGAACTCAGGATTGTTCACCTGAAATGTAATGGCATTAATGAGATCGATGCCAGCGGTGAGCGGGCTCTGCAACTGCTGATTAACCGACTGCATGCCGCGGGTTATGAGGTGTATCTGAGTGGTTTGAAATTACAGGTCGTTGATGTTCTGGAGGAGACAGGACTTGTTGATTTGATCGGCCGGGATCATCTTTTTCCCACCCTTGCCGTAGCTCTTAAGACAATATGGGATAGAGCGCACAGGGAAGGTGAGGAAGAGGACTGTCCGTTGAAGCGTGTTGTCCCGCTCCTGGAAAAATAAAGAAAGGGGAGTTGAAAAGACAAACGGAGCATGGCAACAGCCATGCTCCGTTTGCAGGAAAAGGGAAGTGAAAATAAAAAAAACTGTTAAAACAGTTTGGCGTTAATAAAGAGATGGGCCACAATGGACGCGGCATAGCCAAGTGCCACAACCGGCATCCATTTCAGATGCGCACCAAAGGTGTAGGTACCGCGGGCGGTTCCCATCAGGGCAACCCCGGCAGCTGAGCCGATGGACAGCAGGCTGCCGCCGACACCGGCAGTCAGGGTGACCAGCAGCCACTGTCCCAGCGGCATGGACGGATCCATGGTCAGAACGGCAAACATAACCGGAATGTTGTCAACAATGGCGGAAAGCACGCCGACCAGGACGTTAGCCCAGGTGGCACCAAGTCCTTCATACATCTGATGAGAGACCAGGGCGAGGTAACCGAACTGTGACAGGCCGCCGACACAGAGAATAACGCCGTAAAAAAAGAGCAGGGTGTCCCATTCGGCCCTGGCGACTTTTTTGAAGAGATCAAAGGGATCGTCTCCTTCAACAAGTGAGATGCCAAGCGGTCTGTCATACTCCAGAGCCCGTTTTTCTCTGATCTTGATGTAATAGGAGAAAAAGCCAAGGTAGGAAAGACCAAGCATCATACCCGCGGCCGGGGGAAGGCCCAGGAAGTTATGAAAGGAGACCGCAGTAATAATGGTCATAATAAAGAGGAAGATGACCCTTTTGGCACCGAATTTCATGTGGATTTTTTCGGCCATTGCCTTGGGGACTTCTTTAGAGATGAAGAAACTCATGATTGCAGCCGGAATAACCCAGTTGATCAGAGACGGGATAAAGAGATAGAAAAATTCACCAAAGGCTGCCTGGCCTTTCTGCCAGACCATCAGGGTGGTGATGTCGCCAAAGGGTGAAAAGGCACCGCCGGCATTGGCACCAACTACGATATTGATACAGGCCAGGGCTACAAATTTTTTATTGTCCTTTGCCACGGCCATGACAACCGCGCCCATGAGCAGGGCTGTTGTCAGGTTGTCGGCAACCGGCGAGATGATAAAGGCAAGAAAACCGGTGATCCAGAAGACAATGCGCAGTGAAAAGCCCTTGGAGACCAGCCAGGAGCGCAGGGCCTGAAAGACGTTACGTTCGTCCATGGAGTTGATGTAGGTCATCGCCACAAGCAGGAAGAGGAACAGTTCCGCATATTCACTGATGTTGTGCATGATTGCAGTGTGGGCCTCTTCCATTGGAACACCTATCTGGCGATAGGTTATTGCAATGAGAACCCAGATAACACCGGCAGCCATGAGCACTGGTTTGGATTTACGCAGATGGGTAATTTCTTCGAGCATGACCAGTAGGTACGCCAGGGCAAAGAGGCCCAGTGAGGCGTAACCAAAGGCAGTCGTTGTCAGGTTGTGCACGGCATGGGTCGCTGCTGTAGCGGTTTCGTGTTCGGCACCGAGAACCGGCAGGGCCGAACACAGCACCAGCAGCAGCGTGTTGAGCAGTATCTTCATTTTTTTATCCTTGTAGGCAGATTTGCACAGATTGTTGCTGCAGGGGCAAGACGCCTGAGTCCGCCAGGAGAGCAACGTCACTGTGCCAATGGAAAAATATCCGTGACCTTCCCGAAGGAAGGCCACGAATTCAGAGGATTATCAGTAGAACAAATACAACATGCCGATAAGCACGACAAGAAATAGAATGGTCATTCCAAATCCCGCTTTGGCATAGTCGGTGGTTCGATAACCACCGGGGCGCATGATCAAGGCGTTGACCTGATGGGTGGGCAGGACAAAGGTATTGGATGCCGCCAGGGCAACGACCATGGCCGTAATTCTTGGATCAGATCCTGCCTGAACCGCCATGGACATGCAGAGAGGAACCAGCAGAACCGTGGCGCCGACATTGGAAACCACCAGAGTAAAAAAGGAGGTTAACAGGCCGACAACGAGCAGAAAAACGATGTTTGGTACGGTGCCGATGGCGTCCATGATGGAGGTGGCGATCCATTCCGCAGCACCCGTCTTCTGGAAGGCCAGACCCAGTGGAATCAAACCGCCTAACAGAAAGACCGTCATCCAGTCAACAGACTGGTATGCCTCTTCAACGGAAAGAACCTTGGTAAGGATCATACCCAGTGCACCGGTCAGCAGGCAGACGGACAGGGAGAGTTTCATGGGAAAGCCGAGCATGGAGGTTAAGGGCTCAAATCCCATAACCAGGGCAATGGCGACCCCCAACCATATAACTGCTGTGCGGGCTTTATCCTCCCGCATAATTTCACCCTTAATTTCCGTGGTAAAAGCGAACGCCTCTCTCTTCTTCAGGGCATGAAAGTGCTCCCAACGGCCAAACATCAGCAGGGCATCTCCGGGTTTTAATGTCTCGCCGGTCACATCGCTGAACTGGCAGGATCCATCACGGCAGAGAACGACCGGAACCACGTGATGCGTTTTGCGAAAATGAATTGCATGCAGGGTCTTGCCGGACAACTCAGAGCGGGGAGTAATGATACCTTCAAGGATACCGGCATTGTTTGGTGAGTAATCTTCAGCAAACATTTCAAGGTCATCCTTGAGGACAAAGCCGAGTTCCTTGGCGCACTGCTTGATATGCGCTTCGTTACCGACCATGGCAATGGTTTCACCGGACTGGATGAGTTCGTCACGGGTCGGGGCAAAGTTTTTGTAGTTGGACTTGGGCATGTACACGCCGACAATGGTGACGTGATATTTACTCCGGACATGCAGTTCCTGCAGAGAAAAGGAACCGAAATCTTCAGGAACTTCCAGCTCATAAATACCGGCAATTTCCTGGTAGGTGTCGGCAATGGAAGAGGGCAGCAATGAGCTGTCCTCCTGGCCGCCGCCCTTGGGCAGGATAAAACGTCCGATAAGTATAAAGTAAAGAATTGCAGCTGTTACCAGGGCGATACCAATAGGAGTCTGGGTAAACAGACCCAGCGGTTCCACCTGGACACCGAGCAGGCCAAGGCTGTTGGATTGGTCAATCAGGTCGTTAAGCAGGATGGTGGGGCTGGCGCCTACCAGGGTGATGGTACCGCCGATAATTGCACAGAAACCCATGGGCATCAGGATACGGGAGACCGGGATACCGGTCTGGCGGCCAATGCGGATGGCTGCAGGCATGAACAGGGCAGCAGCGCCGATGTTCTGCATGAAACTGGAAATAAAGGCAACCGTAGCTGAAATCAGGGTCATGATCCGGCTTTCCGATTTACCGGCAATTGCCAGGATCTTGCGGGCCAACACGTTCATGCAGCCGGTTTTATCCAGGCCGGCGCCGATGATGATGACCGCGATGATGGACACCACCGCGTTACTGGACAGGCCGCTGATGGCCTCTTTCGGCGTTACCACCCCGAGTATGGGTAGGATAACCATCATGATCCAGCCGACCACGTCCACCCTGACCCATTCAAAGATAAACATCAGGATAGCCATGACCAGAACGGCCATGACAATGCCCATTTTCAGGGTAAAGGGAATTTTACGTTCCTGCTCGGCTGCCTTAGCCAGTTTTGCCGCAGTATCATCAGTGGCCTTCGAGTCAACTGCCTGTGCCTGTTCTTCGGCGGAAACCACCTGTGTAACAGCCTGTTGGGCCTGTTCGACTGTTTTTTCCGCAGTGGCTTCATCGGCCGCCAAGGACATTCCGCAGGTGTACAAAAACACCGTCAGAATCAATCCTGGAACCCAAAGAAATTTCTGTTTCCTCATTCCCTTACTCCTCCTTTAAGATAGGTATACAAACATGTTAAATAAATAAATTATTTCGTCGACATCAGGCTGGCCGAATTACCGTAAGTTGAGGGTGGTCGTCATCGTTGCCGTCCTGGTTTCCTGCTGTGTCGGAGAGGATAAAACGAATTCCTTCATCTTGCTCCGAGATCCGTGAAATAGCCTTTTCCCGGTCGTCCACATCAACAATTGTCGTGACATTGATCGAAGATTTCCAGGACAGGGAGGTGAAGGCTGCCGCCTCTTTTTCAACCTTGGCCTCAAAATGTTCTACCTTGCTGCGATGTTGAGCAGTATCTTCCCAGGTGCTTTCTTCATCGATAAACAAGACAATGATTTCCAGGTCAAGCCGAACAGCTACTTTCAGGGCATACTCCGCCAATTTAGGCGGGAGCCCATTGTCGACGACAACCAGGAGTTTTGGGGAACCATTGTTCATGTCTGGTGCACATACCTGTTAGAAGAAAAGATGATCTTGCAGCAGAGGATCAATTGCTTAATAAAAGCAGTTCAAATCCTTCTCTGTTAAGCATTTTTTATGCCTGACTGCGTGGCATGTTGTTTTATTCTTTAAATTCAATTAGTTATGTGGAGGCATAGTGACCGTGGCCAAGATGAAGTTTTCTCTATTGTGTTGCAAATGGTAACAATAAGGTTTATGTTTTTCATAAATGAAAATGGTGCATAGTAAAAAAAGTCACTATTTCGAATTGATAGAAGCATGACGATAATTGAATAGCACATATTCCTATCATTGTTACACTCTGCAACGATGATGCAATGTGCAACAATGGTCTGTAATGGCAACCAAAAGAAAAAATATCAGAATACTGATTGTCGAACCCGATGATCTTAATCGGCGTAATCTGCGGCATCTCTTGAAAAGAGAGGGCTACATGACGTTTTGTACGGTTCGCGGCGAGGTCGGCCTGGAGGAGTTGAAGCATCATCATTTTCATATTCTGTTTGCAAATCTGCAGCCGGCAGATATGGATGGGATCCTTCTTATGCAGCAGGCCAGGAGGCTGCGTCCTGATCTGGAGGTTATTTTTGTCACGGATCAGGCCACCGTTGAGACTGCTGTGCAGGCAATGATGGCCGGTGCATTTTCCTACATGCCACGCCCTTTTTCCATCGAACATCTCTTTAGTCTGGTGGATCAGGCCCTGGAAAAAACCATGATCCGACGTGAAATACGTCTCCGGCATCATGAAATAGGCCAGGAAAGAGGCATTCAGTTTATTGGCCAGTCACCGTCAATTATTCAACTCAAAAGTGATATTGCTGAAATTGCCCAGTTGGACTGTAATGTTCTGATTACCGGCGAGACCGGTACGGGCAAGGAACTTGTTGCCTCTACCATCCATGCGCTCAGCCACCGGGCGGATCAGCGTTTTTTACCCATTAACTGCAGTGCATTGACTGAAGAGTTGATGCTCAATGAACTGTTTGGTCATGAAAAAGAGGCTTTTACCGGTGCCAGCAGGTTTCGGACCGGTTTGTTTGAGTCGGCCGACGGTGGCATTATCCTGCTCGATGAAATAGGCGAGATGCCTCTGGCCATGCAGGTAAAGCTCCTGCGGGTGCTGCAGGAAAAAAAGATTATGCGGGTCGGTGGGACCAGGCAGATTGATGTGGATGTCAGGATTCTGGCCGCCACTAATCGGGAACTACAGGAAGAGGTAAAGAATAAAAATTTCAGGCAGGATCTCTATTACAGGGTCAACGTTGTCTCCATTGAGATCCCCCCCCTGCGCTGGCGGCGGGATGACATTCCTCTGTTGATTGATCATTTTCTGGCAAAGTATCTTTTGCCCAATCAGCATGTCAAATGTATTTCTCCTGAATCACTCGATATTTTAATGAATTATGACTATCCCGGAAATGTGCGTGAGTTGGAAAACATCATTGAGCGATCACTTGCCATGTGTCGGGAGCAGGAGATACAGCCCTATCATCTTCCACCCGAACTCAACCAGCCGCAGACGTTTCTGATACCACCGCTGCGGGAAGAACTGTATGCGATTCAAACCCTGGAGGAACATGAACGTAACTATATTCTCTCTGTCCTCTCCCGCTGCGGGGGGAATAGAACCAAGGCCGCCAAGAGTATGGGGATCGACCGGGTATCGTTATGGAGAAAATTGAAAAAATACGAGCAGCAGGGTGTTGATTTGAGTGAGTTGAAGCTGGTATGAGAGGGGTGTGCAGATTCCGGAGAAGAACAATATTCGATCCGGCGGCAGGGCTGAGTTCGAGTAAACGGCTGATAATGTCATACAAATTTTTTTCAGGTAGTTTATTCCGTGCACGTGGCTTGCGAGAGCTTTGTGTTACAGAAAAAAGTATGCCGCTGCAAGCCCGGTCAGTGACATGCTGATCGTGTAGGGCAGGGCCAGCCAGACCATCCGGCCGTAGGAGAGTCGGATGACCGGGGCCAGAGCCGAGGTGAGCAGAAAGAGAAAGGCGGCCTGACCGTTGGGCGTGGCCACACTTGGAATGTTGGTTCCGGTGTTGATGGCCACTGCCAGCTTGTCAAAATGATGCATCAGGGCGCCGGCCTGCTCCGCTGCCGCTTTAGGCAGGGTGGCCAGGACTTCCGGGCGGCTCAAGTGCGGGTCGGTCAACTTGTCCATGAGCTGTTGACCGCTCATGCCGATACCGGCCAGTCCGTCGAGCAGGTGGACAAAGTGCATCTTGGTTTCCGTGATATAGACGGTGGCAACAAAGACATTATCAGAAATCATGGAGAGCAGGCCGTTGGCAATATAGTAGGCCGCAAGTTGTACCTGTCCCTCCAGACCAAGCACATGTTCAATAATCGGGGTAAACAGGTGCTGGTCGTGGATGACCGCCACTACGGCAAAGAACACAACCAGCAGGGCGGTAAAGGGCAGTGCCTCTTCAAAGGCCGCGCCCAGCTGATGCTCTTCAATCACGCCGTTAAGCGAGGTTAAGAGGACGATCACCGACAGGCCGACAATACCCACTGCCGCCAGGTGAAAGGCCAGGGCCAGGATAAGCCATATCCCGGTCAGGGCCTGAATGATCAGCCTGGCCCGTCCGGCTGCCCCCCGTTTTTCTTCCATGGTCACCGCAGTTTCCAGCAGATGGGACCGAATGTTACCCGGCATCTCCGCACCATAGCTGAAGAGCTTGAATCGTTCTACAAGGGCGCAGGTGGCCAGGCCGACAAACAGTACCGGCATGGAGACCGGGGCTACATTGAGAAAGAATGGTCCGAAATGCCAGCCCATCTCTCCGGCAATGAGAAGGTTCTGTGGCTCGCCAACCAGGGTGCATACCCCGCCCAGGGCAGTGCCCACCGCGCCGTGCATCATCAGGTTGCGAAGAAAAGACCGAAACTGCTGCAGTTCCTCACGATGAACCCTCTTGAGGGCCTGGTCGCTGGTCAGGTCATGGGAGGTGTGCATTTCCTGGCCCGAGGCATAGCGGTGATAAATATTGTAGAAGCCATAGGCCACCGCGATAATGACTGCGGTCACGGTCAGGGCATCGAGAAAGGCAGACAGAAATGCCCCGGCAAAACAGAAGAGCAGCGAAATATACATTTTAGACTGAACTCGAACCAGGATCCGGGTGAAGGTGAACTGGAGAAAATCTTTCATGAAGTAAATACCGGCCACCATGAAGATAAGGAGCAGGATCACTTCAAAGTTATTA
>CAZQKF010000003.1:0-17275 GCA_964593645.1 uncultured Desulfobulbus sp. | reverse complement strand
GAACCCCGATAAGCGGAGTCAGAGTCCGCTGTCTTGCCATTAGACCATCCCCCAGTGCGTGGAATGTGCAAGGGAAAATAGAGAGATTCCCCGGCGATGTCAAGAGAAAATATAATTATTTATCCATACAGCTTGCTTCACGATCAACGGATCACCAAGCCTGCATAACCGACCACCTGATCCGTATCCCCGCTGACCTCGCCTGAGTCCGTGTATCTGACCAGCTCAGCATGCTCTGCACCAAATTCCATTGCCACAAGCATGGTAATGGTGGTCGGCATGATCCCGCACATGGAAATGCGGTTGTTCACCACGGTATTATAGAGTCTCTGAGGATCCAGCGCCTGAATATAGCGCAGGGCAAGATGGTCTTTTGCCGACGCGTCTTCCCTGGTTTCATAATGAGTCATGTCCGTACTGGCTACCAGCAGAACAGGCCTGTTAAAGGCCTTGATCGCTCGGGCAATATCCTGAGCTGCCTGTTGGCATTGTTCATAGGAAATATGAGAGACAACAATGGGCACGATACTGAGCCGATCCTGGAAAAACTGGAGAAAAGGAACCTGCACCTCCAGCGAGTGTTCGTATTGATGAGCCAAGTTATCGGCTGCTATTATTTCTGAGTTCTGGACTATTGCGGCTGCAAGATCTACGGCAAAGGAAACAGTGCCCATGGGCATAGCCCAGTCTTGTGTTCCAAGAGCAACCGGCCCACCGCGACCATGGTGATTGGGCCCCAGGAGAATAACTGTTTCCGGAATCTGCACCCGGGCAAAGGTTTCACCGGCAACAGCTCCAGAGTAGACATATCCGGCATGGGGTGCAATAACTGCCAGTCCTGGTTGCGCCGTCTCCCCCGTGGGAATAAGTTGAGCAAGCGTTTGCCGGAGATCTGTAGGATCTCCGGGATAAAATCTATCGGCGACAACCGGCAGGCGGTTCATTTGTATGCCTCCGCAGTGATCTTGGTTAAGATTTCACATCCCAGGTCGTTCCATCCGGCCCGTCGTGCAGTTCAATATTATGGCCAAGCAGCTCATCTCGTACGGCATCACTGGCTGCCCAGTCTTTGACGTCCCGGGCTGCATTACGTTTGCTGATCAAAGTGTTTATCTGCTCTTCCGACAGGTCAAGAGCGTCCAGCAGCTGCTGTTTTTTCTGCCACACATAAACAACCGGATCCTGCTGCAGCACACCGAGAATTCCGGCCAGTTCCTGCATATCAGCAGCACCCCGGCGAAGAAGATCCACATCTTCAACTGCAGCATTTACCGGCAGCATCCGCGTTCCCTTGTTCAGCACCTTAACCGCATCAAAGAGCAGGCCAAGCGCCTGAGCCGTATTAAAATCGTTGTCCATAGCCGACTCAAAACGGTTGCGCAGTGATTCAATTTTCTTTCTATCCTTGGCACTGATAACAGATTGGCCGTCTCCAGCCTCTCCAAGCCCTGCAATCCCGGCCAGGCAGTCGTACATACGATCAAGCCCGGTTTGGGCGTCCTTCAGGGCAGCTTCAGTGAAATCCAGGGGATTACGGTACTGGGTGGAAAAAATAAACAGACGCAGGATCTCTGCAGGATACTGCCGCAGAACATCACGGATAGTAAGAAAATTACCCAGGGATTTGGACATCTTTTCATCTTTGATGGTCACAAAACCATGATGCATCCACAGATTAGCAAAGGGTTTACCCGATGCCCCCGAGCTCTGGGCTATTTCATTTTCATGATGGGGAAAGATAAGATCCTTGCCGCCGCCGTGGATGTCAAAGGTTGATCCCAGGTATTTACGACTCATGGCCGAACATTCAATATGCCAGCCGGGCCGTCCTTCGCCCCAGGGGCTCTGCCATTTAGGTTCACCGGGTTTTGCCGCCTTCCAGAGGACAAAATCCATGGGATTTTCTTTCTGCGCATTGACCTCTATCCGGGCCCCGGCCTGCATGTCCTCAAGACTGCGGCCGGAAAGCATGCCGTAATCGGCAAAACGATCCACCCGGTAATACACATCACCGCCGGAAGGATAGGCCAGCCCCTTATCGATGAGCTCCTGCACAAGATCGATCATCTCCTGGATATGCTCGGTTGCCCTTGGTTCAAGGTCAGGCCGGAGCACCCCCAGTCCATCCATATCAACATAAAATTCATCAATAAAACGATTGGCAAGGGCTGCTGACTCCACCCCCTGCTCTGCGGCCCGGGCAATGATCTTATCGTCTATATCGGTAAAATTTCGTATAAAGGTAACCTGGTACCCCTGATACCGAAGATAGCGTACAGCCATATCAAAGACCAACGCTGAACGGGCATGGCCAATATGACAGTAATCATAAGAGGTTATACCGCAGACATAGAGTTGTACACGGCCCTCTTCCATGGGCTTAAGAAGTTCTTTTTTGCGGGACAGGGTGTTGTATATTTTAATCGACATGATGAACCATTAGCAGTTTGGTGCACGAGCTGATTACGGCAAAATGCACACTTAATTTGCAGAAGAATACCATAGAACTGGAACAAACAAAAGGGAGGTGGACGCCTTAGATGCTCTTTTCCTGTAACCGGGCTACCCACCAGAGAAGGCATAGCCCTGGAATAGCCACAAGGGTACAAGCCAGGAAAAACCAAGGCCAGCCCATGGACTGCGCCATAAAGCCGGTGGGGGCAGAGGCCAGCACCCGGGGAATGCCCATCAGACTCGACAGCAAGGCATACTGGGTGGCGGTAAATTTTTTATTAGTTATTGAAGCCATATAGGCAACATACGCAGCTGTACCCATCCCGCCGGCAAGATTTTCAAAAGCTATCACAGCAGCCAGTCCACTCAGATTGTGTCCGATCACCGCCAGTACGGAAAAACCAAGGGTAGAGACAGCCTGGAGAATGCCGAAAATCCAGAGCGAACGAATAATCCCCAGCCTTAGCAGCATGATGCCACCCAGCAGTCCACCGCTGATGGTGGCCCAGAAACCGAACAACTTGGCCACCGCCCCGATCTGGGTCTTGGTAAACCCCATATCGAGATAAAATGGAATGGTCATAGTGGAGGCCATCTGATCGCCAATTTTATAGAACAGGATAAAGAGCAGGATCAGCAGGGCACCGTCCCGGCTGAAGTATTCAACAAAGGGCTGCAATACAGCCTCACGAAACGTTTTCGGAGTACCCTCTGCAACTTCAGGCTCCCGGCAGACAATGGTGGTTACCACCCCAATCAACAGGCTTGCCGCCATCATCAAGTACACCTGCTGAAAACTGAAATGATCGGCCAGGATAAGGCCACCGCTGCCGGCCAGCAGCATACCGACCCGGTAACCGTTCACATAAATGGACGAGCCCAGCCCCAACTCATTGTCCGACAGATCTTCACGCCGGTATGCATCAACAACAATATCCTGTGAGGCGGAAAAAAAGGTCACCAGAAAAGCAGCACCTGCCACCAACCAGGGGTTAGCTGCCGGATTGGACATACCGAGCCCGGCAATGGCAACCATGAGTAATATCTGAAAGAGGAGCAGCCAGCCGCGCCTGCGGCCGAACAGAGGCAGAGAAAACCGATCAAGGATGGGTGACCAGAGAAACTTGAGCGTATAGGGTAAGCCGACCAGGGAAAACAGTCCGATTACCGAAAGATCAACGCCCTCTTCCTTCATCCAGGCCTGCAGCACGGACAGGGTCAGCAGCAGTGGTACCCCGCAGGAAAAACCCATGAGGAAAGAAACCAGCATACGGGGGGAAAAAATAAGTTTGAGCATGAGTCGGAAGATAAAGGTAAAGGAAAAATAAAAAACAAAGGTACAGGGAATGTACCCGGCGCGGATGGTACGTCAACAAAAAAAACAGGGCCGTAAACTACATCCGGGATCATTTTCCGGAAAACAGGCGTGTTTACGGAGCATCAGTGCTCGAAAAACCGGAACGAATATTGATTAAGATCGTAGAAACAGTTAAATATATGTCTTTAATTTTTCCGACAAAACGAAATCTAAAGAAAAAATTCCTCAGTGAACAACCAGCCCCAGCCGGTCACTGATGGCCCCGGCAATGGCTTTATCGGCGAAAGAAATACCTGCATGATAGAGGGGAGCATTTTCCAGCAAACGACACCATTTAACCTGTCCGGCTCCGTGCAGCGGGGTATCGGAGAAATCGCCGTTCAGAGAAAATTCAATTTCGCTGCCCTCTGCCAAGGACTGACAGAGTTCAAATCGAATACCACCGGCACTTAAATCTACCGTTACTGCGGCATCTTCAACCACCCGGCTTAAGGCATCCTGCGTTTTTTCGGTAAGACGGGTAAAGAAACGGCCGGGCACACGGCGGTAATGACGACGGTTGCTCTTGCCATCATCGCCAAGCTCGGACCTGAAGGCCTGCTTAATAAATTGCGGACAAGAAGGATACCCGCCGCCTTCGCAATAAATTTCAACATGTTGGCCAACCGGCAGATATAAACCACTCTCACTTGACATGCAACTTTGAGTTGCAAACGACCAAGAAGGGCAGACCTCCTGACGTATTGAATTATTCTTTCTAGACCCCATCCACAATGTCCTGTTGGTAAATAAAAAAACAACCTGAAAAGAAGATTGTATGCTTTCTAAATTATATACAAAAATTGTGCCATCTTCCAGCTGTGCAAATTTCTACAGGACAGATCAGTATCCTCTTTTAATCTCCTTGGCAGAGATATTGTAACGTTTCATCTTGTCATACAGGGCAGTTTTTCCGATATCGAGATCTGAGGCAGCCTGTGAGACATTACCCTTATTTTTACGAAGTGCCTGCTGGATAACATCAGTTTCAAATTCAGCCAAGATACCTTTAAGCGGCTGCAGGCCAATTTTATCCTGCACATTCGCCGTCACCCTCGGCCCCTGGTCAATTTTCAGGTGATGATCAAAGAAAAGATCATGTTCGGTAATCATCTTGCCTTTAGCCATGAGCACGGCGCGCTGGATCAGGTTTTCAAGCTCACGAACGTTGCCGGGCCAGTCATGATTCAACATTCGATTTATTATTGTCTGAGGGACAAAATCAATTTCCTTCTTAAAGGCCTCACGGTAATGTTTTACAAAATGAGAGACCAGCTCGATAATATCTTCCTTCCGGCTCCGTAACGGTGGAATATCAATATTAATAATATTAAGCCGGTAGTAGAGATCGAGTCGAAATCTTTTATCCTGCACTGCTTCGGCAAGATCCACATTGGTCGCAGCAATGACGCGGACGTCTATTTTGACCGGCTCTGTTCCGCCCACCCGTACAATCTCGCCATTCTGCAGAACACGCAGCAATGAGGCCTGCATGCGGGGGCTGATATCACCTATTTCATCAAGAAAAATTGTGCCACCATTAACTACCTCAAACTTTCCTTTTTTGCGCGAAACAGCGCCGGTAAAAGCTCCTTTTTCGTATCCGAACAGGTCACTTTCCAAAATGGAATCATTAATGGAGTTACAGTTGATTTTGAGAAAAGGGCGATCATTTCGATTACTGGAGGCCTTAACAAGGTCAGCAACCAATTCTTTACCCGTACCAGACTCTCCGGTAATAAGAATAGTTGCATCGGATTTAGCAACCTGGTGCACCATCTCACGCAGCTCTCGCAAAGCGCGACTGCTCCCGACCATACGATCGGCATCGTGGTGATATCCCAGCTGATTTTTCAGACTGTTTACCTGACGAGAAAGCCTTTTTCGTGTTTCCTCGCTCTCTTCAAGCTCAACTATCTTCCGTTTCAGGATAACTTCGATGTTGGTATTAAACTCATAGATTTCTTCTTCATACTGTTTACGCTGGGTAATATCCCGCATAACCACCATGATCATATTGGCGCCGGTATAGCCGGCAAACGGTGCTGCAGAGTATTCGACAGCCACACCGTTTAAAACGATTTCAGTCAATTTTTTCGGCACAGCCCCCCCGTCTGAAACCGGAAAGGGGAAAAAACCAGACTCACTGATTGCCTGCTTTAACTCTTCACAGCAGTCCTTTGAAGAAAGATCACCGAACCGATCAATAGCACTGCGATTCTGGTATTCAATAACAAAATCATCGCGCATCAAAAAAACCATCTCCGGCATGGCGTCCATCAGGGTTCGCCAATTTTTGACCAACCGGTTGATCTCATCCCGGGTTTTTTCCAATTCGATGTTATAATTCGTCACCAATTCACTCCTGTCCCTTCATCTGATATCTGTTGCTGCGCTGCTCGACCCGTATGGATGGTGCCTCCTGAGAACACTTGATCAAATGCAAACTCACTGAAATTTCTTTAACAATACAACTTTTGAGAAAAATAACCAAATTTTTTCCGCCAAAACGGAATTTTGTTTTTAAAGATGCCGCTACCCACAGAAATGGAGAACGCCGCGAAGTTCAAAAAATCCCTCTGTACCGTCCGGAGCGTCTCTTAACAGAGCCGCTCAACCAGCATTCGGTGCCCTGCTGGATAAGCAAAATCACGCAGAGAGCCCGAATCGATCCACCTATATTGAGTCGCTGCGTGCAAAAGCGGCTCGCGCTGCTTTCCCTTGAGTTTACAGGTAAAGCTGTGCAGGGTAACACGGTATTTCGTGTAGTGATGGACAACAGTTGCAAAGGAACGAAGCTGCTGTACTGTAAACTCCGTTTCCTCCAGAATCTCCCGACGTGCTGCTTGCTCCGGAGTCTCTCCCTCCTTCAGCCTGCCTCCAGGAAACTCCCAGAGACTGCCCCAGACATCATCGGCCAATCGTTGCTGAATATAGTAGAGATCATCCTGGATGATTATTCCGCAGGCCATTATAATTTCGATCTTTTTTTCCTTTTTCAGGATAACCGGACGCCTCTCTGTAGTGTTGTACTGACAAGCCAGGCAATGATCTGTTAACGGACAGCTGCTGCAGTCAGGATTTTTCGGCCTGCAGACCAGAGCACCAAACTCCATTAGAGCCTGATTAAATACTCGGGCTTTTTTTCCGGGCAACAGGAATTCAGCCAAAGCGCGAAATCTTCTCTGTATCTCTACCTGTTTTACAGGTTGACCAATATCCAGCAGACGGGCAAACAGTCGTTCTACATTGGCATCAAGCAGGATACAGGGTTTGTCAAAGGCTATGGAAAGAATTGCCGCTGCCGTGTACGGACCTATACCTGGCAGCGCAAGGAGCAATTTTTCATCCGCCGGGATTTGCCCATTATATTTGCCCACAAGCAATTTGGCCGTGTGATGAATATTTTTAGCCCGTGAATAATATCCCAGCCCTTCCCAGGACTTTAATATATGCTGCTCCGAGGCCTCGGCAACCGCTGCAATATCAGGAAACCGGGCAATCCAGCGTCTGAAATACCGGACGACCCGATCCATCTGGGTCTGCTGGCCCATGATCTCTGAAATCCACACATGATAGGGGGCATAGTCGACACGCCAGGGCAAATCGCGTTGATTCTCGGCAAACCAGGTTAACAGAAGTTGCTGCACACTGTCTCTGTCTGCAGATGTAAGCAAACTCTCATTCATTAGTGACGTACCATTTCATTTAATCTCCCTTAACAAGTCATCTTAAAAAAGCTACAGCGCTCTGCATACTTTCCCTGCAGGCTGCCGGCAATACTATATTATCCATAGTCTGACGTATAGCCCCTTTGCTCTTGATAATAATACAAAAAACAGCTTGAAAAGTATGCCGTCACGCCTTAAGATATACATATGCACAAAAATACCACACGCTTTAACCTGCTAATAGAGTACGCTGGCAGATAATCTTTGCACAGGGGGTATGTATGAAAACTTTGACCGTGTATTCATCCCAGGGAGGCAATACCAGAAAGCTGGCCGAGGAGCTGTTTAAACAGCTGCCGGAAGAAAAAAGTATTGCACCGGTTGCCGAGGCACCGAATCCTTCCGGATATGATGTTATCTGCGTCGGGTTCTGGCTAAAAGGTGGACAACCAGACCCTGCCGCCCAAGAATACCTTAAAAAATGCTCGGGCAAGGTATTTTTGTTTGCCACCCACGGTGCGGCACCCGGCTCTGATTATGCAAAGATGGGTATGAACAAGGCTGTCGAGCTGATCGCCGGGGCAACGATTGCAGGCAGTTTCAGCTGCCAGGGTGAAGTAGCACCAAAAGTTCTGGAGACTGCCGCCAATAAGGATCCCCAGCCTCCTTGGCTTGCCGACGCTCCGGCAGCCAAGGGACACCCGAACGGCAATGACTTTATGAATCTCAGCGAGGCCCTGATTGCAGCAGGATTAAAATCCAAAGCTGACAAATCTAGCGGCTGTATTATAGAGGGCAGCCACGCCATGTAACGGCGCTACTCGGTTGGGGGCCTACAGCCTTCAACCGAGGCCCTGTTCCACTCAAAGACAAGATCATCCCTTCCCCCCTTGCGGCGGATCCAGTTCAGCGACCGCTGTACTTTTCTATTTTGCACAGCTTTTTCCATGAGCTGATGCTTACCGGGAAAATCCATGCAGGAAAGTCCGATCAGCAGCGTTAAAATCCCCTGCCCCGGTAAAACCAGCATGGCCAGACCGGCTGCAAGCAGAAGCAGGCCGACTGTGTTGCGCACAATAAGCAGCATAATTGATACCATCGGATGCCGCCTGTGCCGCTGTTTTACCTCCAGCCGATGCCGGATAAAATACTTTGGCTCCATCTGCAGAATCAGCCAGGGCACAATCAGCAGGCTGCCGATAAAGGTGACAGCCGAGAGGACACCGAGCCACTGCAGGAGCCGGCTAAGATTCATGGCAGCAAACAATTACCCTCTCTTTGCCCCGACCCGCTGCCGTACTGCAGCAGCCATAGCCGCCACTGCTCAGTGTTGGCCCGATGCAGCATCTGAATTTTATCAGCCGGCAGCGCTGCAAGCAGATCCGGCTCCATGCCGGGAATAAAGCCCGACACCAGATACAGACCGTTCTGCCAGAACCCGGCATCGTCAAACAATCTGATCAACAAGCCCTTATACAGATTGGTAATTACCAGATCATACCCCATTTCCGGCAAAGAACCCATCAGGTCAAACTGCTGCACATCCACTAACTCACCACAGCTGTTCATCGAGACATTTTGCCGGACAACAGCAATGGCCAGAGGATTATTATCCATTGCCACCACCCTGTTGACGCCGAGTTTTGCTGCGGCAATGGCCAACAGGCCGGTTCCGGTACCCAGATCCAGTACGCTGTTAATTTTCATGCCGGATTCAAGAATAATCAACTCCAGTGTTTCCAGGCAGAGCCGGGTTGTGGCATGGAACCCTGAGCCGAAGATAACACTTGGATCAAGCAGAATTTCGCTGGTCCCGGCCTCAATCTCAACTGGCGGCTCCCAGACCGGCCGGATGTAAAGCGTCTTGGTGGCAAAAGAGGTAATCTTTACCCCGGCCTCCCAATCCTTGTAGCCAAGGTCAGCTTGATACACAATAGTGGCACCGCTCTGCCGACACAAGGTGCTTATCAACTCTTCCTTGGCCTTATGAAAAAAAAGAATCGCTGTGTCATCCTCAATCCAGGTTCCGATCAGATCAGGATCCTGCACCTGGGGAAAATCCCGGCGATCCAGGTAATACACATGCAGGCGATCATAGTGGGTATACGGGGCACGAAGCATGGCAGCACACGTTCCTGTTTGTCTAGAAATTGAAAAAATGAAAAAATACAGAACTTGAAACCGAAATTAACCACATCAGGATAAAAATCACAGCGTTTCTCTGTTTTTCCTGTTCAACTTCATGATAACATGCTAAATATAAAGAAGAATAAGTATTTTTTAGATTACACCTTAACCATCGGATATTCCCCTCCATGCCTGACATCCTCAGCTCTCTCAGGTGGCAGGATATTCTTGATATCCTGATTGTCTCCTATATTATTTATCGGATTATCCTTCTGATCCGCGGCACACGGGCTGTGCAGATGCTTGTCGGTATCATTGTAATTACTGTTATTTACTTTATTTCAAGCCAGTTAGATCTACTGGCCCTGCACTGGCTGCTGCGTACTTTTTTGAGTTCCATCCTGCTCATTGTCATTATTGTATTTCAACGCGATATACGCCGCGCTCTGACCCAGATGGGCAAGACACCTTTTCAAAAGAATCAGGATATGGCGGCGCAGGAGCTGGGTGAGATTATTTCTGCTGCTATATATATGGCTCGGCGCCGTATCGGCGCACTGATCATCATTGAACGTGAAAACGGCCTGCGGGACTACATCGAATCCGGCTTTCGAATTGACGGCAACCTGCTTCAGGAGCTACTGGTCTCCATTTTTTTCCCAATGTCGCCCATGCACGACGGCGGGGTGATTATCCAGGACGGCCGAATCCACTCTGCAGGCTGCCTTCTGCCCCTGTCGCGGAATCCTGACATCGCTAAACGATACGGCACAAGGCATCGCGCTGCCCTTGGCCTGTCTGAGGAAACCGATGCTGTAATCATCGTGGTCTCAGAGGAAACCCAGGAGATATCCATTGTCCAGGGCGGCCGAATCACACCGCTTACCGATGAAGAAAAACTGACCAGCGAACTGCAGCAAATTTTTATCACCCGGGAGAACACCGGTTCTTTATGGAAAAACTGGCTCAACAGAAAAAACAATCTCTGAAACAGAAACTGATCGGCCAGACAAGCCGTAAGGATCTGCTGCTCAAGATCATATCACTCTGCCTGGGAACATTGCTCTGGTACCTTGTCGTTGGCGAAGATCAGGTCGACATGAATATCCAGGTTCCCATGGAGATACTGAACCTGCCGGAAAATCTTGTCATCTCCAACCAGTTTAAAAAGGAACTGGACGTAACCGTTCGTGGCCCGCGCAGTATTATTCAGGAGCTGCGCAACCGTAATATTTCAAGACCGGTTGATCTCTCCAAGGCAGAGCCGGGCTCCATTGTTATCAAAAACATGAAGGACTCTATCCCACTGCCCCGTGGTATTGCCATTCTCCAGCTGCAGCCTGCCAATATCACCCTGTCCATTGATCGGCTCATTCAGAAGACCATCCCCATTCATACTGTTACTGAAGTCGAGGTGACCTCGGGATATAAACTGCACCAGATAACGCTTGATCCTGATAAAATTGTCGTCTCAGGCCCGCAGACAATACTTAACTCCGTCCTGTCGCTCAAAACCTACGTGATCAATCTTGACGGGCTGAATCACTCCATTACCCTGCCCGTTCACCTCAACCTTACACCGGAATTCATCAATTTAATCGGCGAGACCATTGTTGTTGCCAAGATTGAGGTGCAGGAAGAATTAGTGACCAAGAAAGTGACTAAAATCCCGATTAACGTCAAAGATGCTAACCGCCCCGTGCTGGTTGAGCCGCACTCAATTTCAGTGGTCGCTGAAATACCCAAAAATCTGGTGCGGGATACCCCGGAACCAGCCATGCTGTTCAGGGCCTATGTCAATGCCAAGGATGTTCAGAAAGCACGAGACGTCCTTGTAATCGTCAATGGCGTCTCCGTACCCGGCCATGGGCCTATTACCATCAAATCTCATAAACCTCTCAAGGTTCGTATCTCTCCGGTCAAGGAATCCAAACCGGAAGAACAGGCCCAGGGCATGTAAGGACATAACAATGCGACAACTTTTTGGTACAGACGGCGTACGCGGGGTGGCCAACATCTATCCCATGACTACGGAAATAGCCATGCAGATCGGCAGAGCCATTGCCTTTATCGTAAAAACCCAGGCCAAGGGTCATCATATTGTGATCGGCAAGGACACTCGCCTTTCCGGCTACATGATAGAAAACGCCCTTGCTGCCGGTGTCTGCTCTATGGGCGTTGACGTGCAACTGTTAGGTCCGCTGCCCACGCCGGGGATTGCCTTTATCACCACCTCCATGCGAGCCGATGCCGGGGTGGTGATATCCGCCTCCCATAACCCCTTTCAGGACAACGGCATCAAGATCTTTTCCAAGGATGGGTTCAAGCTGCCTGACGAGGTAGAACTTGATATCGAAGACCTGATTTTTTCCCAGAAAATGGCGGCTCTCAGGCCGGTTGCAGACGAAGTGGGCAAGGCGACCAGAATTGATGATGTTAAGGGCCGCTATATAGTATTTTTAAAAAATACCTTTCCTGATAAGTATACTCTGGATGACTTTCACATCGTGCTGGACTGTGCCCATGGAGCCACCTATAAAGTCGCGCCCTTTGTCTTTTCTGAACTCGGGGCCAAGGTAACCTGCATCGGTGTGGATCCGGACGGCAAGAACATCAACCGTGACTGCGGCGCACTGCACCCGGAAGTGATGGCGGAGAAAGTCAAGCAGTTAGGTGCAGATATCGGCCTGGCTCTGGATGGCGACGGCGACCGCCTCATTGTCTGTGATGAAAACGGAGAAATTGTTGACGGCGATCATATCATGGCCATCTGCGCTGCTGACCTGCTCAGCCGGAGAAAATTAAAAAAGAAAACCCTGGTTGCCACGGTAATGAGCAACATGGGTCTGGAAAAGGCCATGAAGAAGATGGGCGGCAAACTGATTCGTACCCAGGTCGGTGACCGTTACGTCGTGGAGACCATGCGGGCCAAGGGCTATAATTTTGGTGGTGAACAATCCGGCCATCTCGTTTTTCTGGATCACAACACCACCGGCGACGGTATCCTGGCCGGGCTTCAGCTGCTCTCCATTATGATCAAGAAGAAACAACGGCTGTCCAAGTTGGCTGAAATAATGACAACCTATCCGCAGGTGCTGGAAAACGTCCGCATGTCGACCAAGATCGCTCCGGAACAAATCCAGGGCTTTCCTGAGGCTTTGGCTGCTGCAGAAAAACAATTAGGAAAACGCGGCCGCATTCTGGTTCGCCCGTCAGGGACGGAACCGGTCATCCGGGTCATGGTCGAAGGCGAGGAGCAGAAAGAGATTACAACCCTTGCCCTTGAGTTATGCGATGTTATTCGAAGGGCTGACAGGGTGTAGGCGGGGGCTGCCGGAAGGGAAGAAAAAAAACGTGTAGGTTGGTGTCAAGGAACGAAGCCCGGCATTTTCCAGGTGTTTTTGTTGGGGTTCGCAAGCTCACCGCCAACCTACGTTTTTCATAGGTTCGAATATGTCAACGCATTTACATTTGTGCTTTGGCCTTAGCCATGGCCCTCTTGAACGCCTCGGCTGAGCCGGCAATAACGTCTTCATGGATGCAGAAGGCCAGCCGGATATAACCGGGGGCACCAAACCCGCGTCCGGGTACGGCCAGTATTTTTTCTTCCTGGAGCAGGGCGCAGAATTCAACATCATCAATGGGGGTTTTTGGGAAAAGATAAAACGCGCCCTTGGGATGGACATACTCAAAGCCTGCATCATCGAGCACCTTGCAAAAAGTTTTCCGCCTGTGCTCATACACCGATGAATCCACATGTTCCTGCTGGAGTTCCGCAACCACACGCTGCATCAAGGCCGGGGCATTGACAAAGCCCAGGATCCGGTTGGCCAGGGTCATGGCATCGAGCAGCGGTCCCTTTTCATGCATATCCGGATGCACGGCTATGTAGCCGATCCGCTCGCCGGGCAGGGAGAGATCCTTGGAAAAGGAGGAGACAACAATGGAGTTTGTTGTCGCATGCATGATCGAGGGGACTTCATAGTCATCAAAGACAATCTTACGGTACGGTTCATCCGAGACCAGGTATATTGTGGAGCAGAACTTCTCCCCTGCCCTGTCCAGCATTGCCCCCAGCGCATCAACGGACTCTTTGGAATACACCTGTCCGGTGGGATTATTGGGGCTGTTAATCAGTACCACCTTGGTCTTGTCGGTCAGGGCCTCTTCAATGGCGGCAAGGTCAATATTAAACTCATCATCAGTGGATACAACCTTGGTCACGCCGCCATGGTTGTCCACGTAAAAATGGTATTCAACAAAAAACGGGGACAGAACAATAACCTCGTCGCCGGGGTCAAGCAGGGATTTCATGATTACATTCAGGCCGCCTGCAGCACCGCAGGTCATGAGCACGTCTTCCATGCCGAGATTTCTGCCCTGCTCCTGTGAAAGACGACCGGCCAGGGCCTCCCGAACGTAAGGATAGCCACCGTTAGGCATATAGGCATGAACGCCTGGTTTATCGTGGGCAGCAAGATCACGCAGCACCTCGCCAAACTTTGCCGG
Source organism: uncultured Desulfobulbus sp. (assembly GCA_964593645.1). GTDB lineage: Bacteria > Desulfobacterota > Desulfobulbia > Desulfobulbales > Desulfobulbaceae > Desulfobulbus_C. The sequence goes on along the minus strand of CAZQKF010000003.1, from coordinate 3,157 downwards.
CGGTGGCACATCCGGATTGCCCAGGCTGAAATCAAACACGTTTTCAGCACCAAACTCCGCCTTCATCTTGGCCCCATGTTCAAACATTTTGCGAATCCAGGATGATTTTTCTGCAAAGTTCTGCATTTTTTTTGCTACGGTCATATTTTCCTCGTTTATTTATTTTTTTTATTGGATAAACCTTTTCGCGGCGAGGCGCCGCGAACAACTCTGTACTTGTTACTTGCCGTTAAACTTTTTCTTAAAAAAATCGTAGGCCGCGTTAATTTCCTTCATCTTTTCTTCAGCAACGGTCTTAAATTCCTCACCTAAATGCGCAACCTTGTCTGGATGATACTGCATGGAAAGCTTACGGTATGCCTTCTTTATGATCATAAAATCAGCACCAGACTGCAGGCCTAACACGGCATAATACTGCTCTTCCGATACGGTACCGCCGCCATAGCCCCCGCCCTGACCTCCGTAGCGGTATTTAGCCTCAATGGTGCGCTGGTCATACTCTTTTATCTGCAGGAAAGCAGCTATTTTTCTGGCCTGTTCCAACTCCTGTTCGACAACCGGATCCTTGGTATAGAGAATCTGGTAGACCAGTTCAAGCAGAATTAGGCGCGGCTCATAGGCAAAGGTCTGACGGAACTCGGTGAGTAATTCTTCCAGATTCTGCTCGGCATCACGCGCCTCCTTAATCAACTGTTTGACCCAGTACATCTGATCCTGATTATAGCGCAGAGACTGCTGAAAAAAGTTGAGCATAGTCTGCAGCTCAGACTTGGTAAAATGCCCGTCTGATTTGGCGATATGCACCAGGATATTTACCAGCAGAAAGACAAACTTATTATGGCTCTCGGTCTGGGTTGACTCGTAATCGGCCACCCGCTTACGGATGTACCAGGAAAAGCCGAAGAAACCGGCAATCAGGAGCATAAAGCCCATAAAGGCAACATAGATGATCGTTGTTATAAGACTTCCCACTGCCGACCAGCCGCCGGTGACCAAGGCAAGCAGCAGAAGAATGAGCAGACAGCCGCCGCAGCCTGGCTGATTATGTCGTTGATATTCCATTTTCGGTTCAGGGTTGAGGGTTCAAGGTTCAGGGTTGGAAAAATATCGATCGTTATTGTTCCGCTGTTTCATCCCGGCTGAACAGGGCTTCGACAAATTCTTCGGGATCAAAATCACGCAGGTCGTCCACCTGTTCGCCAATGCCGATAAAGCGAACCGGAATTTTCAGTTCCCGGCAGACATTGGCTACAATACCGCCTTTGGCGGTGCCGTCAAGTTTGGTCATGGTCAGGCCGGTTACGCCCACTGCCTCATTAAAAAATTTAGCCTGGGAAATGGCATTCTGGCCGGTGGTGGCATCAAGCACCAGCATTACCTCATGGGGGGCGGTTTCAAGTTTTTTACCCATGACCCGCTTGATCTTTTTCAACTCTTCCATCAGGTTGACACTGGTATGCAGTCGTCCGGCAGTATCCACAAGCACCACGTCAACGCCCTGGGCAACGCCCTGGGCAACACCGTCAAAGACCACGGATGACGGATCAGATCCCGGTGCACCGGCAACCACTTCCACACCGACCCGGTCTCCCCAGATCTTGAGCTGATCAATGGCCGCGGCCCGGAAGGTATCACCGGCAACCATCAGCACCGACTGACCGGCATTGACAAACTTGGCAGCTATTTTGCCAATGGAGGTTGTCTTGCCTACACCATTGACGCCGACAACCATAACCACAAAGGGGCCGGACTCCGGCAAAACCAATTCAGCCGGTTGGTCGGATTCCTGAAGAAAGGATAAAATACGCTCCCGCAGCACTCCTTTCAAGGCCTGGGGATCACTGAGCTCATTGCGTTTCACACTGTCCCGGGCCGCAGCAAGCAGCTCCTGGGCCGTGGCCACACCAAGGTCGGCAGTGATCAAGATTTCTTCCAGGTCATCAAGGAGTTCCTGATCAATTTCTTTCTTGCCCAAAAACAGGCTGTCCAGCCGGTGAACAAAGGTATTTCTGGTCTTGCCCAACCGCTCCTGCAGCCGCCGGAACATGGATGGAGCCTGCGGCTTTTCCTGTTCCGTACCGATTTTGGCAGGCTTGGGCTCAGCCGTTTCCGGCTGCTCCACCTGGACTTCAACCGGGATTTGCTCCTCGATCTGTTCCTCCACTGCAGCAACAGCTTCGTCAGGCAGGATTTCTACGTCCTGTACAACTTCTTGTGCAACGACTTCTTCAACTGGAGCCTGCGCAGGCTCTTCCAACGAATCCTTTTTCGCAAATTTTTTCTTAAACCAGCCAAGCATTATTTTTATTTATCCGCCTTAGGTTCCAGGACGTATTCCAGGGCTTCCTCTATGGTATGCGGGTAATGAAAGACCACTCCTTCCCGAATATCTTCTGGAATTCCCAGCACATCCTTTTCATTAAGAACCGGCAGCACCAGTTCACGTATTCCGGCCCTGAGTGCAGCCAGCACCTTTTCACCAATTCCTCCCACCGGCAGAACATCGCCGCGCAGGGTAATCTCGCCGGTCATGGCCACATCAGGACGCACAGCCCGACCACTGATCACAGAGATCAGCGAACTGACCATGCCCACACCGGCTGAGGGCCCGTCCTTGGGGATCGCCCCCTCCGGCACATGGACATGGAGATCAATGCGTGAAAAAACATCCTCATCAATACCCAGCTGTTCGGCATGGGAACGGATATAGGTCAGGGCGGCCGTGGCCGACTCCTTCATCACATCACCCAGCTTTCCGGTCAGGGTAAGACTGCCCTTGCCCTTCATCCTGGAGGTCTCAATAAACAAAATCTGGCCGCCAACCGGTGTCCAGGCAAGACCGGTGGCCAGCCCCGGCCCCCAGGTACGGGCTTTCATCTCCGGAAAAAAACGCAGGACGCCAAGATAATCATACAGACTTTCTTTGGTAATTACGGTTTTCTCGGTTCGACCTCGGGCAATTTTTGCTGCCACACCCCGGCAGATGGCGGCCAGTTCCCGCTCCAGATTGCGCACCCCGGCCTCCCGGGTGTAGGAACGGATAACCGTGCGCAGCGCCTCGTCATCGATCTCCAGATCATCCTCGGTCAGGGCATGGGCCTCAAGCTGTTTGGCCAGCAGATGCCTGCGGGCAATAACAGCCTTTTCATCCTCGGTA
>CAZQKF010000002.1:0-19849 GCA_964593645.1 uncultured Desulfobulbus sp. | reverse complement strand
AGGGCAGAGAACTGGAGGAGTTTCGGGATCCGGCCGCGCGCTTTCCTCTGCAGCCCGGTGATGCCCTGCTGGACGAGCTGTATGAAAGCGGCAAGAAAAAAATTCTGGATGAGGCCGTTAACCTGGGCTATGTGCAGGCAAGATTTACCAGGCATACCATTGTTGTGCAGCCGGACACGGGTACTGCCGAGATTACGCTGCATCTCGATACCGGCCCGCTCTATCATTTTGGTGCAACCAGCAGCAGCCAGGAGATTATTACTCCGGGGCTGTTTCAGCGATTTATTGCCTTTCAGCCCGGAGACATCTACTCGCTTAAAGCGCTCAACCAGCTGCAGTCGGATCTCTATGCAACCGGTTACTTCAGTGAAGTTCTGGTGGAACCTAAGCTCTCTCTTGCCCGGAACGGGGCAATTCCCATTGCTGTTACCCTGCTGCCTGCCAAAGTCAATCGCTATAGCCTGGGTATCGGCTACGGTACTGATACCGGTGCCCGGGGCAATCTGGGCTGGAAGAACCGCCTTGTAAATCGTTTCGGTCATAAAACCTCCATTACCATGCAGCAGTCGGAAAAGGGCAGCAGGGTCAATGCGGATTATGAGATCCCGGTCTTTGATCCCCGTTATGATGTGCTGGGGGTGGAAGGACGGTATTTTGATGAAACCTGGGATGATACCTGGACCAGGTTGTTTTCCCTGGGCGTTGCTGTTAATCATAACAGGCCTGAGAATCAGTATGGGGGAGGTGTTGAGGCCCGGCATGAAAAGTACACTGTCGGCGTAACCAGCGGCAGTGCGGATCTGTTAATGCCCAGTGCCTACTGGAACCTGATTTTTGCCAAGGATCGTATTAACACGGCAAATGGTGTTCGCCTGACAGCTTCGATTAAAGGGGCGGAGGACACCTTGTTTTCCAGTACCAGCTTTCTCCAGTTTCGGTTCAGCGGCAAGGCAATTTTCAGCCTCACCGAAAACTGGAGAATTCTGGGACGTGGAGCCTTTGGAGCAACAACCATGGAGTCCATTAATGAACTGCCGCCCTCTCTTCGCTTTTATGCAGGTGGTGACCAGTCAGTGCGCGGGTATGGGTATAAAAAGCTTGGCCCCGAGGATTCTTCCGGTGTGGTTGTCGGCGGCCGCTATCTTATGGAGACAAGTATTGAGTTTGAGCGTAAAATAACACCCATGTGGAGCGTGGCTGCCTTTTATGATACAGGTAATGCCTTTGATGATATTGATGTTGATCTCAAGCACGGTGCCGGGGTTGGTGTCCGCATGACGCTTCCCTTCGGTCAGATCCGGGTGGATGTTGCCAGCGCCCTGTCTGAAGAGGGGAACCCCTGGCGGGTTCATTTTTCCGTGGGGGCGGATCTGTGAAGTATTTTCGTCTGCTGAAATGGCTGCTGCCCTTGCTGCTGGTTCCTGTTGTCGGCTTGATCTTTTTACTGACCACGACAACCGGCCTTCGGCTGCTTGCTGCAGGCGGAGATCGCCTTGCAGGTTCGTATTTTTCAGTGGAGCATGTAACGGGCCGGTTTCTGAACAACTGGCAGCTGGAAAAGGTGCAAATTCATATTGACGGGGTTGTTGATATAACCCTTGATGAACTGAGCAGCACCTGGAATCCTGCTGCCCTTTTTCAGGGCAGGCTGGACGTGGATCAACTTGCTGCCCGGGGACTGGTGATTCAACAGCTGGAGAGCGGAGATGATACTCCAGTTGTCCTGCCGGAAATTTATTTTCCACTGGATCTGGATATTCGAGATATGCGGGTTCAGGATCTTACCTATCATTTTTCTGACGATCCGGAACCCTTTAGTATCAACACCTGTACTCTGAAGGCATCCGTGCATGCAGACCAGGCTGATATTACCCAGTTGGTGCTGGATGCTCCGGGTTATGGTGGAGAGTTGCAGGGCAGGGTGCGCTTTTCCAAATCCTGGCCCCTGAGCTTAAACGGCAGCTGGCAGGTAGATGATCCCGGCATCGGCGATTTCGAAGGTCAGATGGAGGCAAAAGGAGACCTGGCTTCTCTGGCCGCAGTTGTGACCTTTACAATCCCGACAGCTGCCCGGGTACAGGGAACGGTAACGGATATTTTAAATGATCTCCACTGGCAGGCCACAGGTGCAACAGATCATTTTTCCCTGGCTGACATTAAGGTAGATCAACCCGTTGACGGTACGCTCACGGTTTCCCGGGCCTTTGGCACAACAACGACCTACGGCGGTACCCTGTCAGCTGATATTCATTTTGCCGGATACCCGCAGATCAAGGCTCATGCAGAGGTTGAAGGTGATTACGATGGTTTGACCATTTCGAAGCTCAGCTTCCTGCTTAATGAAGAACAACTCTTGACCCGCGGCAAAATCAGCTGGCTGAACGGATTTTCCTGGCAGGGACAAGTTGAAGGGAAACAGCTTGATCCTGGCCGGCTAGCAGCCCAATGGCCCGGCAAGATCGATGCATCAATCAGTACCAGTGGCCACTGGACGGCAGAGGATCTTACGGCTCGAATAAAAATAGATCAACTGCAGGGTGATCTGCGGGGCTTTCCCCTGACCGGCAGTGGCAGTGCAGAGATTGCAGGCAGTGAGATTTCTCTTGCCGACCTGGATCTCCAATCAGGCTCCAGCTTTTTTCAGGGTAATGGCCGGATTGGAGACATCTTGGAGCTGAGGTTCAAGGCCGCCTCTGATGACTTGATCGATTTGCTGCCTGAGAGTAAGGGGCATTTTGCGTTGGAGGGAAGGCTTAGCGGCAGCCGTGCCAAGCCTGTGTTGGCTTTGAACCTGCAGGGAGAGGATCTTGCGTTTCAGGACTATGCTGCCGGGAAAGTAACAGCTGAAGTGCATGCAGACCTGACCCGGCAAGGCAGGGTTGAAGCAGACATCAAGGCCGAGGATATCAGGGTGGCGGGGGAGAGAATCAGCAGGGCCGTTCTGCAGATAAACGGAACTCCGGAACAGCATACGCTGAACCTGCATGTTGACAGCAGCCCGGGCCGGCTCCAGCTTGCTCTTGCCGGTGGCCTGCAGGAGAAGCAGTGGCAGGGCAGTCTTTCCACCCTGCGGCTGCAGACAGATCAGTACGGCACCTGGACAATGAAAAATCCTGTCAGCCTGCAGCTTGCTGAAGGAGCTTGTAAACTGGCTGAATTAACGCTCAGCCGGCGAAAGAGTCAAATTGCAGTGGCCGGCAAGTGGCAGCCTACAGGATGGGATCTGCAGGGATCAGCAGAGCAGTTTTCTTTACGTCTGTTTACGCAGTGGGGGCTGATGTCCCATCCTGTTGACGGTATGCTTGCTGCATCCCTTGTTGCTTCGGGACAGGGGACAATGCCGGATAAGGTGGAGCTGTCGCTGGCAATCCCAGATATTGCACTGGAAGTTGAAGATGAAGAAGGAGCGCAGAGCACCCTGCACTGGACAGAGAATACCATGAACGTCCAGCTGGCAAACAGTAAGGCGCAGCTCACAGCTCGTTCACGGTTTCAGGACGGTAGTACGGCTGATTTTGAAGCTGAATCTGTTGGTTTTGATTTTAGAAAACCGGAAACAACACCGCTGAGCGGAAGATGTAACGTGAATATTAAGGATATCAGCCCCCTTAACCAACTCAGTGGATACCTGCTGAGTGGTACAGGGAAATTTGGCGGTAGTTTCGTTATTGACGGAACTCTTGGAGCTCCGGTTTTTCAGGGGACAATGGCCCTGGCAGACGGAGAAATTCAAATAGAGGACGTGGGTATTACCCTGGAGGAGCTTGAGCTTTCTGCTGCCGGTGACGGTACAGCGAACCGGGTGGCCCTTACCTTGGTGTCTGAGGGCAGCAGGCTGACAGCAGATGGCCTGATCAGCCTGAATCAGGAACAGGAGTGGCAGGCCGACCTCAGCATTCAGGGAAAGAATTTCCAGGCAGTAGATCTCCCTGAATACAAGGTGTTCATAAGCCCGGACCTGCAGCTGCAGTATGGGAAAGACGGCGCATCTCTGCGCGGAACCGTCACAATACCCCGTGCAGATATAACACCGGAGGAATTTGCAGATTCAGTCTCTTCATCCCGGGATGTCGTTGTGAAAGATGCTGGGGATAAACCGCAGCATAAGAATCTTCCACCGGCACTGGATGTGAACCTGGTCATGGGGCCGGAGGTCAAGGTTGCTGTTCATGGGGTACATGGGTACCTGGACGGCCGTTTGAAAATTCAGCAGGATCCCGGGCGGAACATGACCGGGATGGGGAGTCTCAGCCTTCGTGAGGGAACCTTTACCTTCCGCGGTACAACCCTGGAAATCAGGCGGGGCCTTGTCTTTTACCAGGGCGGCTCCCTGGATGATCCGGGTCTCGATGTCCGTGCTGAAAAAAAGGGAGATGATAAAGAGGTCGGTGTACAACTTACCGGGAGCGTATCAGCAATGGAGATGAAATTGTTTTCCTCTCCCACAATGAATGACTCTGATATTTTGTCTTATCTGGTGGTTGGCCGCGATATGTCGCAGTCAGATGATGCAGAAGGTTCCATGTTGGGGACGGCCGCTGCCTTTATCGGTCGGGGAACAGGAAATTCCCTGCTTGGCCGTATTCAAAAGAAAACCGGCCTGAATGTAAGTCTGGCCGGGGGAGAAAAAGCTACTGATGTTTCACTGGTAGTAGGAAAAAAAATTTCGCAAGATCTTTATATCAGCTATGGTAAGGGATTGACTGACTCTGAAGGAGTGTTCAAGGCGAGATACAAGATGAAGCACGGTTTTTCAATACAGACCGAGACCACCTCCGAGGCGGCCGGGGCTGACCTGTACTGGTCATTGGAACGGTAAAGCGACCTGCCGGTGGCCTTGGAAAAGAGTATATCAGCCCCTTGTTCTCTCCGCCTCCTGTCCAATCTGAATTATTTAAATTTGACAATATAAAAATCGTTTTATATCATTACATTATGTTGCATGTATTACTGGCTAGGGAATGGTTATCATCTCTGTGCTGCTCAAGTCAGCTGAACGCCTGCGGAAAAGTAGGGTGCAAGACGTGTGCTGCGAAGTATATTGTTGCTGAACATATTTAATAATTGATTAATACTGAATGGTTATGGCGATTGAAATACGTGATAGATAGACGGCGGATTTTTCGTGCATACGGAAGCCTTCTTGTGCTCATACCATTGCTGCTGCTTGGCTGTGCAAAGAAAGATACGCCGGCAAAGATGGTTTTTGCCCAAAATGCCGTCACCATTAAATACCAGGCTGATAGCCAGCTGAATCTGGTAAACAACCGTCCACACAGTCTTCTGCTTGTCGTGTACCAGCTCTCAAGTCTTAATACTTTTAACAGCTATGCCGGGTACAAGGACGGCGTGGTCAAGCTGCTTGCCGGCAAGTCTTTTGACAAATCTATTGCATCCGTTCACAAGGAATACATCGAACCGGGCAGCAATGGATCTATTCTCCTGAATCGGGCTGAAGGGGCCAGGTATGTTGCCGTTGTGGGCGGTTTTAATGATTTGATTCCGACAAAATGTTCAATTCTTGTTGAAATCACTACGGAAACGAGTAGGCATGGGATCTGGCTCACCAAGAGAACGACTGTGAACCCGTTGACGGTCAACCTGGTTCTGGAAAAAGATGGATTGCGACTGAAGAAGGCAGACAATGACTCCTGAAAAACAAATATTCTGGCACCAGGGACTTTTTCTGCAGCCCCAGCATTTTCAACAGGCAGAACGATATCAACAGTCACTTCTTACCCCGGTCAACCAGTATCGGCAACCCTATTGCTGGGGTCTCCGATCCATTGCAATCAACGAGTCAGCCCTGGCCAACAGAACAGTGGAGCTTACTGGGCTTGAAGCGGTTTTTCAGGATTTTTCCTGGGTGATGGCAGGTGAAAACTGTTCTGTGCCGACGAGATCATTTGCAGACCTCGAAGAGGCCTTTTCCGACGGGGATTCGCTGACAGTGTATATCGGCCTTAAACAATGGAACCGCTTTGCAGCAAATGTAACAGATGCCGGCAACAGTGACGCTACAGTTGATACGCGCTACACAAGTCTTGAAGATCCAGTGGAGCAAAAGGATTTGTATGACCAGGGACCGCCTGCAGCAATCAGGTATCTCAACCATCATCTCAAACTGTTCTGGCAGTCTGAAACAGAGACTGCAGGAGATTACCACCTTCTGCCGATCCTGCGCCTTGAAATGCACGGCGAAACCATTGTCCGAGATACAACATACGTTCCCCCGACGTTGACCCTTGAAAGCTCGTCATTTCTGCTGCAGATCGTCAAAAATATACATGAGCAGATGCAGGCCCGCTGCCGCATTCTTGAAACCTACAAACCTGTTCACGGCCGAGAAATAAACAGTCTGGAAACGGCAGCACTGTATTATCTTTTTGCCTTGAATTCGCTTAATCGCTATGTCGCCCTGCTGCAGCATTACCTGGAGCAGCCCCTGATTCATCCGTGGCAGCTTTACGGGATACTCAGGCAGCTTGTTGGAGAATTAAGCACATTCAGTGACCGGATGAACGGACTTGGCCAGCTCAGAGACGGCCAGGTACTTCTTGCGGGGTATACTCATATTGATACAGGGCGCTGCTTTGCCGAAATACAGCAGTTGATTGCAGAACTGCTTGAAGCCATTGTTATCGGTTCGGAAAATATTTTGATTATGGATCGGGAAGGTGATCGGTTCCATTGTGAGGTCCCGCCTGAACTCCTCAGGGGCAGGCATCTGTATTGCCTGATGGTAAGAACCGGCCAGGAGAAAAAGGATGTCATCAATACCTTTCTTCACCATGTCAAGACCGGAAGTTGCAGGAGTGTCGACACCTTGATCACCCGCTCACTGGCCGGTGTCAACCTGATATTTCAGGAAATACCTCCTCTGGGCATTGTCCGACGAGAAGGGTACTATTGTTTTGAAATGAATACGGAATCCAGCCAGTGGCAGCAGATTGAAAAGGACAAAACCCTCTGCCTGCACTGGGATCAGGCTCCCGAAGATGCTGCCATGGAGTTGGTAGCAACCAGGCTGTGATCGTGAATAAAACGGAAAAACGGTACTGTGACACGATGAACAGCACGAAATGACAAGTAGGTACGCAGGTTTTGCATGCAGCTGATAGATTGTTTTTCACCACTCATAAGTTTTGCCCTGTACAGTCGGGAACAAATGGAGACGGATGGTCTGGACTCGTCGGAACAGGTCTATGATCGTTTCCTGAGCTTTGTTGAACAGAGCCGTCAATGCTGTAGCAAAAATGGCTACAGCAGGGCACAGCAGGAAAATGGTCTGTTTGCCGTTATTGCCTGGATAGATGAATACAGGCTCTGTGCAGCCGAGCAGTCCGGTGGCCGGTGGCTGCATTATGAACTGCAGCGATCCCTGTTTAATACCTCCAGCGCAGGCGATGAGTTCTATGATCGTCTTGATGCTGCAGAGCCGGATGACAGCGAGCTACGGGACGTTTTTGTCTACTGCCTGGCCATGGGATTCCGTGGCCGAATGTTTGACGACCCTGAAGCCTTTGACGCATTCTGTCAGGAGAGGTTGGGTATCAGTGCTGACAATCTCGGCGGTTCCCTGCCCGAGATATTATTTGCAGGCGGATATCCAGCGAATGATACCGGCAGAAAAGGCAGCAGGCGTCGTTTTCTGCCGTCAACATTTTCATTGTTTGTTTTTTTGATCTCTCTTGGAGTACTTGGCGGCCTGTACCTGTTGTGCCGACAATCCCTCCTGGGGCTCTATTCCACCCTTCCTGCAATTGGACTCTGAGCTGAATTATGGCAAAAACGGTCCACATTTTCGTTTCAATCCTCATCTTTGTTGTGGTGGTCTCTCTGGCCGCCGCAGCCGGATACTGGAGTTATGTGATTCAGCACTGGCCCTGGTGGGGTGCTGTTTCCATGGCCATGGGGGTGTTTGCCCTCTATTTCCTGGTTCTCTTTGTAAAAAAATATTTTATCCGCAGGCATGAGAAAAAATTTATCCGGCGGATTGTCGATCATGGTGAAGTCCTGGCCGAAGGTGCCCGCCCTGAGCAACTTGCTGTTCAGGAACTGGAAAAATCGTGGAAGAACAATCTTGACCTACTCAAATCCTCCCATCTGAAACAAAAGGGAAACCCGCTCTATGTCCTTCCCTGGTACCTGACCATGGGAGAGTCCGGCGTCGGCAAGTCAACCATGCTGGCCAATGCCGGTATTGCGACGTCCTTTACAGAACTTCAGAACCGCCGGGGACAGGTTGGCCCGACTCGAAACTGCGACTGGGTTTTCTTTGATAATGCCGTCATCATTGATACCGCGGGACGCTACAGTGTCCCGCTCGATTCAGACAGGGAACAGAGTGAATGGAAACGGTTTCTTCTTCTCCTGGCAAAGGCTCGCCGCCGGGAGCCGCTGAACGGTATTATTCTTTTTGTGGCAGCAGATGATCTTGTCCAGGGCAAGAACCAGGAGTTACGCCGGAAAGGCCAGGTTCTGCGCAACAGAATCCATAGCCTGATGCGAACCATAGGGTTCAGGATTCCGGTCTATGTCATGGTCACCAGGATGGATACCGTGCCCGGCTTTACGGAATTTGCCGAGCTGCTGCCGGAAAAGGCCAGGGCACAGGTCATGGGCCAGCTCAACAGTCAGGCCACTCCCTACTGGCATGAAGTACTTGACCAGGCCGGGAACGGCCTGAACCAGGGACTGCAGAAAATCCGCATGGCTCTTGTCAGCAGGTCGGAGGGGCGCAAGGCAGCGTTCTTTGCCCTGCCCCTGCAGTTTGATCTTCTCCACAAGGGCTTGCAACCTTTTCTTGATGCCCTGTTTTCCGAAAATAATTATCAGGAGACTCCGTCCCTCCAGGGTATTTTCTTTGGCTGTGGTTTATGCCGAAAATCCCCCATCCCGTCCTTTCTCAAGTCTTCTGCCAAGGATGAAGCCCAGGCAGAACCGGGCTTCAACTCAGCCTTTATCCAACACTTTTTCGGCCGGGTACTCCCGCAGACGCGCTGGAATTTTACGCCTGTCAAGGAGCTTGTAGTCTGGAAAAGAGTGGTTCATAATCTGGCAATTCTTTCCTGGCTGTGTGTGCTTGCTTTTGCAGCGGGGCTTGTTGGCCTGTCCTATTTTCATAACCAGAACGTCTATGCCCTGCTGCCGAACCAGACAGCAGATATAGGGAGGCAGGTGCCTGCCGGTAATTCAGTGTTAATTGCTCTTGAAAAAATGCGTCTGGCCATTTTGGAGGTTGAAGCGGCTAACACCTCCTGGAAAAGGCCGTTTATGGTCTTTACCAACGGTATACAGGCTGAGAAGGCATACAAAAAAGAATACTGCCGCCTGTTCTCCACAACCCTGCTTGATCCGATGGATACAAGGTTTGAGCAGGCAGTCAGCGGGGTGGATCCTGCTACATCGTTAGAGCTGTATGCCGACTACTGCGCGTACGCGGTGGAACAGAGTATCTACCTGCAAAACTATCTCGTCGGGAAACAGCAGTCAGAGTTTGGCTCGTTCAGCCAGGCAGTCTCTGCCGTTCTCAGTATCGACAATACCGGTTTACTTTCAGAGGCCGGCAGTTATTTTCCCAATTTGAATAGGAGTTACCTCGCCTGGAGTCAAGACAAGACAGGCATTGAGGAGCGCCTGGCATCCATGCAGAAGACGCTGCAGAAGCTGCTTGCCAAAAATCAGGGGGATATTTCCTGGTTATATACGGTTTCCATTGCTGATACACCACCCGTGACCCTTGCCGATTTCTGGAAACATCAACAGTCGACCGTCTCCAACTCGGTACTGGTCCCCGGGGCCTTTACCCGGAAGGGCAGGATTAAAATTGAAAAATTTCTGTCTGCTGTTGAGCGGGCCGGTGCAGGCACAGGCGTCATTACAAAGCTTCGCCAAGGATACCACGATTCCTATTCGGGCCTCTTTGTCCACTGGTGGAAGCTGTTTGGCGATAATTTTCAGGACGGAGAGCTTGAGCTGACAACTGACGCAGACTGGCGGGAAGCGGCAATTCTCATGGCCGCAGCCGACAACCCCTATTTTCAGATGATGGAAACCATGGCTAAAGAATTATCCTCTTTTGCCCGGGATACCGATAGTGAAGTACCGAATTGGGGGAAAGCGGTCATTGCTGTGAACAACGTACGCAAACTTGCTGCTACCTCAAATACAACGAAGAATGTAAAGCCCTCTCTGTTTGCCAGGGTAACTGCTGAAAAGGATAAGGTTACAGCTGAAACCCTGCAGGATGTCGATCCAGCCAAAGCCAAGAGCATAGATAAACAGCTGAAGCTGGCCGGTTCCTGGAAAAAATATGAGATCGGCCTTGCCGGACTCGATTTGATTACGCCATATAAGGAAAAGGCTGCAGCGCAGTTCACTGCCTGGTTTAAACAGGCAGCAGGGACCGGTAAAGAGCAATCGGTTTTTGCAGCAGCGTATGATGCCTGGGTTGCCCTGGAGACAATGGGCCGGAATACCTATGCCGACCCCTTTGTCTGGAGAATAATTGAAGGACCTTTTATCTTTCTCCAGGATTTTGCTGCCCGGGAAACTGCCCAGGTTCTGCAGGAGAAATGGCAGGAAAACGTAGTGGCGGCCACTGCAGACCTGGATCCGGACAAAATCTCTGCCGTCCTCTATGCACAACCCGGCGGTCTGGTATGGCAGTATCTGCAGAAATATGCTGATCCCTTTGTCATGAAATCCGTGGAGGGCTACAAGGCCAGGACATTCTACGGACGAAGTCTGATCTTTGAGCCGGATTTTTATTCGATACTTAATCTTGGCTCAGCAGTGGTCGTGAATGCCCGACCGCAGTATACGGTAACACTCACGACCAAACCCATGGAGGTCAACAGCAAGGCCAGGGTGGAGCCTATCTATTGCGTCTTCCACATACAGTGTGCGAAAAAACAGTATATCCTGGAAAATGATAATTTTCCCAGGGAACTGTCTGTTGACTGGGGCCAGGATAAATGTGGTGATGTCACCTTGACTATAGGATTTCCCAGCCTGAAGTTGACGAAGAAATGGACGGGTCCTCTGGCCTTTGTTCGTTTCCTGGACCAGTTTTCCAAAGGGAGCTACCACTTTGTACCTGAAGATTTTCCATCGGATGCCGGCTACTTAAAAGAACATGGAGTTACCTTTATCGGCATCACCTATGTCCTCACGGGAGAACAGGGCGTTCTGCAGCTGCTGAACGAACCGCCGAAAAAACTTCAGGACCGGATCATTCTCCCGGAAAAGCAGGTGAGTGCGAAAACCATACCCAGGCTGTCAGGCAGGGTTATATCTGAATTTGTTGAACCTGCCACAGCGCCCAGGCCGGATCAACAGGCCAAACACAAGCGGCAACCACCGCAGAAAATAGTTACACCCCGCAAAAACACCTCTGAAAAAAGCAAACCAGCAAACTGGCATGATGCACAATGGCTGCTTGACCAGGATCCAGCCCGGTATACCGTCCAGATCATGAGTCTGCAGTCAATCGAATATATCGCCAAGGCCTTTGCCGAGGTTCCGGAAAAACAGCACAACGCCGTTTACAAGAAAACGGTTCAAGGGAAACAGTGGTATGTTCTTGTTTCCGGCCAGTTTGATGATGTTACAGAAGCCTTACAGTATTTGAAATCCCTGCCGGCGGATCTCCAGAAGGCCGGGCCCATGGTCAGGCCGCTCTGGGAGATCCAGGAGTCATTGAGCTCTGCTGCTCTTGACAACAAATCAGCTGGAATTGATAAAAAAACAGCAGTTCAGGAGCAGGTGCTGGGTAAAAACAGGACAGGGGAAACCGATGATGGGGCGGCTCATAGTGCGCCCGGAAAACACGAGGTCTCCGGAGCCTCACAGTAGGGGGGGCAGTGTATGGAACTCTACGATCTTGGCAAAGAACCCATAAGTGCTGAGCAGCCTGCGGGTGGTGATGTCTCCTATGATGAGGATTTTGACGAACTCAGCCGGGAAATAAAAAAGCTTTCTTCACCAACGGCTGAGTCGGTGATCGACTGGTCCAGGGTGTCCGAACTGTGCCGGAAGATCCTGGCTGAGGAGTCAAAAAATCTCCAGGTAGCCTGTTATCTCAGTGTGGCCCTCTGCCACACTGATGGGCTGCAGGGGTGTGTCACCGGTATTCATATTCTGCGGGATCTGCTGGAAAATTTCTGGGATACCATGTATCCCCCGAAAAAAAGAAAAAAGGGCCGAATCAATTCCCTGGCTTGGTGGAACGAAAAGCTACGGAACCTGCTTGACGACATGGAGTCTGAAACCTGGGACGGAGTCAGGCGTGAAGAGGCGGTTAATGATCTGCGTTTTCTTGATTCTTTTATCGGGGAGAACCTGCCTGATGGGCCCATCCTGAGGCCACTCATTGAAGTCCTGTCCGGACTCATCCTGGAAGCTCAGGCCCCGGAGGCGGAAGTCGATCCTGCCCCAGACAAGCAGACCCCGGATGTCCAGGGCGGTGTCTCCAGCACTTCAGTACCCGAAAAAACGGTTCCCGTGGCTGCTGTACCTGCATCAACTAATGCAGCAGGTGATGGCACGGAAGATGCTGATGAGTTTTTTTCCTCAGGTCAGGATTTCCTGACCCAGGCATCCACACGATTTTTTGAGCAGGATTATACGCGGCCTGTCAGCTACCAACTGAATCGACTGATCGCCTGGAGCCAGGTGGATTCACCACCTCCGGCCGATCACGGCAAGACCATGCTGCCGCCGCCGGATGAACAGGTTGTAACCCTGTTGACCAGCCAATATGAAGCAGGGCAGTGGTCAGCCCTGCTCTCCAGTGCAGAGGGGCATGTCCGGCAATACCTGTTCTGGTTGGACTTACATTTCTGGGTATCCACTGCTTTGGAAAAACAACACGCCGGAGCTGCAGCCCAGTCCGTTGCCCAGGCTACTCTGCTGTATGTCCAACGACTCAATACCCTTGAACGGCTCAGTTTTGCCGATGGTACCCCCTTTGCCGGTGAAGAGACCAGGGAATGGTTGCGTACTCTCAGCGGTGTGGCTACAGATGAACCTGGGGCGGGTTCAATTGATACAGCTGGTGATGCAGTCCAGTGTCAGACCGCAGCTCTGCAGATCCTGGCAGACAAAGGGCTGCCCGAGGCGCTCCATTATTTTCAGGAAAAGAGCAGGACACCCCGCAGCGGCAGAGAACAGTTTGTCCATGACCTTGCCTGCTGCCAGCTGATACTTAAAGGCAAAGAGGCTGACCTTGCAGCACCATTTGCCCGGCGTATGCTGGAGCAGATAAAAATAACCGGTCTTGAAGAATGGGATCCGAATCTGGCCCTGGCGGGGATGGCCGCGGCCTATAAAACATTTAAGCAGGCCGGTCAGGACGACCTGGATTCGCAGAGTATGGCTCTTCGCGATCGAATGATCCTGTTGGCGCCGGAAAAAGCGGTCAATTTTATTTGATTTGGGAAAGTCTTTTTGAAAGACTATACTCACAACAAAGAACCCGGTAATGCTTTTGGATCGCAGAGTTTTTTATCCGGAAAAGCCATTGTTGTCAGACGACTTTTATTCTTAACAGGAGGAAAATATGTCAAAGGAAGCATCCGTTGCCCCTAAAGAACGTGTCAATGTTGTCTACAAACCTGCAACAGGAGGTGCCCAGGAAGAGGTTGAACTTCCTCTCAAGGTTCTGGTCATGGGAGACTACACCCTGCAGGAGGATGACAGGTCCATTGAAGAACGCAAACCTGTCAATATTGACAAGGATAATTTTAATGATGTGCTGGCCGGTCAGGATCTCAAATTAGACAGCTTTGTCAAAAATGAGCTCGATAATGACCCGGAAGCACAGATGCATGTGGATCTTGATTTTAAATCAATCAAGGACTTTGATCCGGACGCCATTATTAAAAAAGTCCCTGAACTGAACAAATTACTGGAACTGAGAGAAGCTCTGAAGGCCGTTAAAGGCCCCCTGGGCAACATTCCTGACTTCAAGAAAAAGGTGAGTTCTCTGGTGTCGGATGAGGGTGCCAGAGCCAGATTACTGACCGAGCTTGGCTTAGACGAGTAGGAGGAAAAGATGGCAGACGCAGAGGAACAGAAAAAACAGGACGCCGGACAGGAGCAGCAGCAGGAAGTCTCGCTGCTCGACGAGATTGTTCAGGCTACCCGGATAAAACCCAGTGACGAGGGGTATGATATCACCCGGCAGGGAGTTCAGGCCTTTATTGACGAGCTGCTCAAACCCGGCCGGGAAATGGTTAAGGTCAGCCCCGGCCTGGTGGATGAGATGATTGCTGATATCGACAGTAAACTCTCCCGGCAGATGAACGCGATTCTCCATAATGAGGATTTCCAAAAGCTGGAGTCGGCCTGGCGTTCTCTGAAATACCTGGTTGACCACACCGATTTTAGAGAAAATACCAAAATAGAGCTGCTTAACGTCTCCAAGCAGGATCTGATTGATGACTTTGAAGACTCTCCGGAAATCGTCAAATCCGGCCTGTATAAACTGGCCTACACCGAGGAGTATGGGCAGTTCGGCGGCCAGCCCTACGGCATGATGGTGGGCAACTTTGACTTCGGCCCGGGCAACCAGGATATTTCCCTGCTGCAGAATATAGCCAGTGTCGCCACCATGGCCCATGCACCGTTCACCGCTGCGGCCGGACCAGCATTTTTCGGGCTTGACGACTTCAGCGGCCTGCCGAACCTGAAGGATCTGAAATCTATTTTTGAGGGCCCGCAGTACACCAAATGGCGTTCCCTGCGGCAAATTGAAGATGCCCGCAATCTCGCCCTGGCCCTGCCGAGATTTCTGCTCAGGCTGCCTTACGGCCCCGACAATACCCCGGCCAAAACATTTAACTATACGGAAGATGTTTCCGGTGGTGACAAAAGCTTCTGCTGGGGTAATGCGGCCTTTGCCTTTGCCTCACGGGTAACAGACAGCTTTGCCAAGTATCGCTGGTGTGCCAATATTATTGGTCCCCAGGGAGGCGGCGCAGTTGAAGATCTGCCCATGTATCAGTACGAGGCCATGGGCGAGATCCAGAACAAAATCCCGACTCAGATAGAGATATCCGACCGTAAGGAATTTGAGCTGGCCGAAGAGGGCTTCATGGCCTTGACCATGCGTAAGGGCAGCGACAATGCCGCCTTTTTTTCGGCAAATTCCATTCAACAGCCCAAAAAATTTGCCAATACCCCCGAGGGCAAGCAGGCAGAGTTAAACTATAAACTCGGCACCCAGTTGCCTTATACCTTTGTGGTCAGCCGTCTTGCCCATTATCTGAAAGTCATTCAGCGGGAAAATATCGGAACCTGGAAGGAACGGGGCGAGCTTGAAGATGAACTGAACAAGTGGATCGGCCAGTATGTGTCCGATCAGGAAAATCCCGGCAAGGGAGTTCGGTCCAGGCGGCCGCTTCGCAAGGCCAAGATAACGGTTTCCGACGTTGCCGGAGAGCCGGGCTGGTACCGGGTGAATATGGCGATTCAGCCGCATTTTAAATATATGGGTGCTTCATTTACCCTGTCGCTTGTTGGTAAACTTGATAAATCTTAAAGGGATAAACACGTTCGTTCAATTATGACAAACGTATTGTATTCCATTCTACATCTACACAAGGAGAAATAACATGGCTAATACGATGTATCTCAAAGTCAAAGGGGCAAGCCAGGGCAATATCAAGGGAGACTGTACCCAGTCCGGCCGCGAAAAAATGATTCTGGTCTACAGCATGGATCATGAGGTGGAGATCCCGCGTGATGTTCATACCGGCCTGCCCAGTGGTCAGAGAATCCATAAACCGTTAAAAATCCTCAAGCATAAAGATCAGGCCAGTCCATTACTTTTTCAGGCTTGTTGTTCCGGCGAACATATTTCCGACTTTGAACTGGATTTCTACCGCATCAGCGACAAGGGTAAGGAAGAACATTACTTTACCATCAAGTTGTCCAACGCCATTATCGTCCAAATGCGGGAGTATACGCCCATCACCTTTCTTGAAGAAAACAAACCATATCACGATATGGAAGAGGTCTCCTTTTCCTATGAAAAAATTGTCTGGACCTACGAACCCGACGGTATTGAAGCCGAAGATGACTGGAAAACACCCAAGTCATAAAGGCCCCATGTTCTCATCCTGCCTGTGCATTGGCCAGGCAGGATGATCACCGGTACACTGGATCTGTATGCTGCAGGAAAGACTTCTTGAACGAATCGGCGACCTGGAAAAGGATAGGGCATCACATCGTTCGGCCCCGGTCGCGCGGCAGGTGCATTCCATCATCTCACACCTGACCAGACTGCTCAATACCCGACAGGGCAGTGTTGCCATTGCCCATGATTTTGGTGTACCCGACATGACTAACATCCCCGGGGATAATATTCTGGAAACCAGGCAACGCATCGAAGGAATCATCGAGAATGTGGTGCAGAAATACGAGCCACGTCTCAAGAATATCAAGATGTTCATGCAGCATGATGACAAGGAAAAGTTCTCCCTCAGGTTTCGCCTGGAGGCCAACCTTGCCGAGCAGGAGGATGTGCCGGTCATCTTTGAGACAGTGGTCAGCACGGAAGGCAGGGTTACCATCTCACCTTAACGAGTAGAGAAGTAATAACTCAAGTGTATTCTAAGTATTATCAGCAGGAGCTGTTTCACCTCCGGGAACTGGCCAGGGAATTTGCCGAGGTTCATCCCG
Source organism: uncultured Desulfobulbus sp. (assembly GCA_964593645.1). Classification (GTDB taxonomy): domain Bacteria; phylum Desulfobacterota; class Desulfobulbia; order Desulfobulbales; family Desulfobulbaceae; genus Desulfobulbus_C. Next base: position 3,160 of record CAZQKF010000002.1, on the reverse strand, counting down.
CCATTGCCCCCATGCTCAGCAGTCAGTCCGCCGATCCGGATGTGGAGCGGCTGCTGGAGGGTACCGCCTTTCTCAGCGGCCTGCTGCGCCAGAAAATAGATGACCAGTTGCCCGAGGTCATCCATGCCCTGACAAACTTTATTTTCCCCCATTTTCTCAAGAGTATCCCTTCGGTCACCATTGTTCGTTTTACCCCCAGGAAAGGATTGCAGGAATCCTTACGTATCCCGGCGGGCACCGAGCTTGCCTCCCGACCGGTTGAGGATGTTCCTGTTCTGTTTCAAACAAGTTCTGAGTGCGTGGTTCATCCGCTTGAAATTACAGAGATAAAGTCCAGCGGTTCTGCGGCGCAGGGCCAGCAGATTGAGGTTGGCTGCAGGCTCACCGGTCCAGCCCTGGATACCTGGATACCCGATCGCCTGACCTTCTTTATTGGCGGTAGTTATGCCAGAGCCAGTGATATTTTTTATCTGCTCACCAGAAAACTGCAGCGTATTGTTGTTCGCGCCGAGGACGGTGGCAAGGAGATGACGCTTGATGCCGATTCCCTGCAGCCGATTGGCTTTGATCGGAAAAATAACCTGTTGCCCTATCCCGGCAACGCCTTTACGGGCTATCGTCTGCTCCAGGAATTTTTTCTGCTGCCCCATAAATTTCTCTTTTTTGAACTGCAGGGACTTGACCGTTGGCAGGATCGGGGAAACGGCACGGAATTCTCACTCCGCTTTGAACTTGCGCCTTCCCATGTCAGCCTGTCCGGCCTGAACCTGGATTCTTTCCTGCTTTCTACAGTCCCGGCAATTAATACCTATAGCCACGATGCCGATCCGATTCTCCTTGATCACACTAGGGATATGGTTCGGGTGACTCCGGCCCTGCGGGCCGGCAGACGGCCGGAAATTTATTCCATTGACCAGGTAAGCGGCTTTACCCGGGGCGCCATGGAGCAGATTGACTATACTGAAGCCTCCCGCTTTTCTTCTGAAAAAAACAGCCATATTTACAACCGGGTTCACTCCATTTCACCAGTCCATAACCGGCCGCAGTTTGCGCTTCAGTTTGCCTATCCTGTCCAGAAAGCCCAACTGGTTGAAGAAACGCTTTCCATTACGCTGACCTGCATGGATGGAGACTTGCCGCGCCAGCTGAAAACCGGAGATCTATGTCGGCCTACCTCAAGCACTCCGGAACTCGTGGATTTCAGCAACCTGATGCAGCCCACTTTGCCCATTGATCCCCCCCTTGCCGGCGATCTGCTCTGGCGCCTGCTTTCCCATCTCTCCCTGAACCTGCTCAGTCTTGCCGGCAGGGATAACCTCACCGAGTTGCTGGGCCTGTATATTTTCAGCCAGGATCGAGACAGAGGTCGTATTTCCTCCAACAGGAAACGGCTGGACGGTATTGAATCATTTACAGTCAAACCGCAGAACAGACTTATTCGTGGTCACATGATGCGCGGCCAGAAAATCCTGGTTGTTGCCCGAAGTGATCATTTTGCCGGTCTGGGTGATTTCTGCGTGTTCGGCACGGTGCTGGATAACTTCTTTTCCGAGTATTGCAGCCTAAACACCTTTACCCAGTTTGATCTAACAGACAGTGTCAGTGGAGAGACATACGCATGGCCAATACGGGTCGGCAGCAAGCCATTGATCTAACCCAGCTCCTCCTTGAGGACGGCCGGAAAATCCCCTTTGTTCAGGTACTCCGTCTGCTCCGGCTTATTCTTGCCAACAGGGAGGGATTGTATTCGGATGATGATGAGATCTTTGACTTTATCAGAATCAGGCCGGAGCTCGGCCTGGTCTTTCCCGGCACTGATATTGAAAGAGTTGAGGAGCTGGAACGTAAAGGTGGCGATGTTTTTCGAGTTACAGCCACCTTTATGGGCCTGTACGGATCTTCTTCCCCGCTGCCGACCTTTTATACCGAAGATCTTATTGAGGAACAACGGGAAGACCGTACCATTACCAGGGAATTCATTGATATTTTCAATCATCCCTTTTACAGCCATTTTTTCAAAATCTGGGAAAAGTATTCCATTGTTCATCGGCTGGCGGAAAATCCTCATGATCAGGCATATGAAGTGCTTTTCTGTCTGCTCGGTCTGGGCGGTACCGATGTCCGCCATTCCCTGGCCCATAACAGAGATTTTCTCTCCTATATCGGCATTGCGAGCCAGGCACCGAGATCTGCTTCCGGACTATGCACCATTGTGTCGGATCTTCTTCAGCTTGATCAGGTAGAGGTTGAGCAATGTGTCGAGTATACCGCTGAAATAGCCGAGGAGCAGCGGTTATCCCTTGGCCTGCACAACAATATTCTGGGTGAAGATGCCCATCTCGGCAGCCAGGTGCAGGACATGATGGGCAAGTTTCGCCTTATCCTGGGACCAATGTGTCTTGAGCGACTGCAGTCAATACTGCCCGATACACCGGCGCATGCACTCATTGGTGAATCAATTCGTTTTTACCTGGACCAGCCCCTGATCTGGGATATAGAACTCCGGGTGCACCGGCAGGAAATCCGGACAACCTGTCCTGGCAACCCGGATAGGGCAAAACTCGGCTGGAACACCTGGCTGTTTTCCGGAGAACATTCCCCGGAATCCGGTAGGGTCCCGCTGACCGGTTCAACGCATTAAACGCAATACAAGAGTAAGGAGTATAATAAATATGTTGCAATCATTTAACAGCAGGAGTTTCCCATGGTCAATGTAGATATCAAATCACTCCTTCTTCATCTGAACAACCTCTGTACCAATTCGCTGCAGGCGGCGGCCGGGCTTTCTGTTTCCCGGACTCATTACGAGGTTGCTGTGGAGCATTTTTTGATCAAGATGCTGGAAAATCCTCAGTCTGACTGGCCGATTATCTTTGAAAAATATGGTCTGGAGGCCGGTCAGGTGCGCAAGGCCCTGGAAGAAGTCCTGGAGGATTACCAGACCGGTAACTCCGGTAAACCTGTGTTTTCTCCCATGCTGCTGGATCTTGTCCAGGAGGCCTGGCTCATCGCCTCCATTGATTTTGGTGATGCCAGGGTGCGCTCCGGAGCTATACTGGTGGCTCTGCTCGGAAAGCCTGCCTATTACTCTACAGGCAAGTACATGGATCTTTTGCGCACAATTAACCGTGAAGAACTGCTTAAAGAGTTCTGGACACTT
>CAZQKF010000001.1:0-28474 GCA_964593645.1 uncultured Desulfobulbus sp. | reverse complement strand
CTTCTATTCTCGGACAGCCTCCTAGCCACCAAAAAAGCACAGCATGACCTCAAGCTATGCCCCTATGACCTTACAAGCTTTGACAGTCAGTATCTTTGGATTTACATGGGAGAGTCAGACATGTTCATATTTGGCGGCTAATCTTGGGCCGCTACTTGGTCGCCACATTCCAACAGTTTTAAGGCTAATGCTTCAGCAACCTTAATTCCATCCACGGCTGAAGAAAGAATCCCACCTGCATAGCCTGCACCTTCGCCGGTGGGATACAAACCTTTGGTGTTGATGCTTTGCAGGTCTGAGACGTTGCGTTTGATGCGGATTGGCGATGAAGTGCGTGTTTCTACCCCGGTGAGAACAGCATCAGCCAGATCAAAGTCTTTAATTTGTCTGGCGAAGGAGGGCAAGGCCTCGCGGATGGCATCTATGACGTAATCTGGTAGAGCGGCGCTAAGATCGCATAAGTGGACGCCAGGTGTATAGGATGGCTGCACTGAGCCAAGCGTGGTGGATGGTCGGCCAGCCAGAAAATCTCCAACCAACTGCCCAGGAGCCTGGTAGTTGCCACCACCCAGCTCAAAGGCTCGTGACTCCCAGAAGCGTTGAAACTCCATACCCGCCAGCGGCCCATCCGGGTAGTCGACCGGGGTAATTCCTACAACTATACCGCTGTTGGCATTTAGCTTTTTGCGCGAATATTGACTCATGCCATTGGTAACCACCCGCCCTGGTTCGGAGGTGGCGGCGACAACGGAGCCGCCAGGACACATGCAAAAGCTGTACACTGACCGACCATTGCTGGCGTGATAAACAAGCTTGTAGTCGGCAGCGCCAAGCAGTGGATTGTCGGCGTTCATACCATGTCGACTGCGGTTGATGAGCGATTGTGGATGCTCAATGCGCAAGCCAATGGAAAAGGGCTTCGCTTCCAGAAAGATGCCACGCTTATAAAGCATTTCAAAGGTATCACGAGCACTGTGGCCAAGGGCCAGGATAACATGGCTGGTAGCGATGCGTTCACCGCTTGCCAGCACGACACCTTGCACCTGACCGGCCTCGATCTCGATATCATCCACCCGGCTCTGGAAACGAATCTCGCCTCCCAGCGCCTGGATCGTGCCACGCATTTTTTCTACGATGCCCACCAAGCGGTATGTGCCAATGTGTGGCTTGCTGACATACATAATTTCGGGCGATGCACCGGCCTTGACAAATTCTGCCAATACTTTTCTACCGTAATGCTTGGGGTCTTTTATCTGCGTGTATAGCTTACCATCGGAAAATGTACCAGCCCCGCCCTCTCCGAACTGCACATTAGATTCAGGGTTAAGGACACCTTTACGCCATAGCCCAAAGGTGTCCTTGGTGCGTTCCCGAACAGCTTTACCACGCTCCAAAATCAGGGGCCTGAATCCTGACTGGGCAAGGATTAATCCGGCATATAAGCCGGATGGACCCATGCCGACGATGACTGGGCGTGCGGGAAGTGCCTTCTCAGGAGCTCTGGCAACAAAATGGTAGGTTGTGTCAGGCGCAAGACCAATATGCCGATCCCCCTTAAACCGTGCAAAAAGACTGTCTTCGTCCGTCACTAGAATATCAACCGTGTAGATAAATACGATGGCGTGTGATTTTCGGGCATCAACGCTGCGTCGGAAGATTGTGTGGCTAATGAGATTATTTGCTTGAATGCCAAGCTTGTTAATGATTGACGCCCTTATGTCTGCGTCACTATGGTCAAGGGGGAGTTTTAGTTCTGTTAGTCTCAGCATGGTATGACACGGTTTTGGTGATCAAATCTAAAAAGAACCAGTTTTTCGATCATTTTCGGGCAATAGCAGCACTATTAGACGAAAACTAACAGAAAAATGGGCCAACTTCTCGGGCTTAGATGTCTGCGCTTATCTGTAGTAGGCTCTCTATTCTCGGACAGCCTCCCAAGGCATCTGGAATGCTAATTAACGATAATTTTGAGGACTGTCAACACCAAGCTTGCTTAGACAAGCAGGAAACATCCGCCAACCATTCAAAAAAAACAGGCGTCAATCAACGCTGAAATATGTCCCTATTTAATACTCTTTTTACACCTAATATACGATTTTTATTCATAAAATCTTTAAATTTCGAGAGTATTGTCTCATTCCTTTATCATTGGTCACCTCATCTGGGGATGAGTAACCCACTCCTAAATGTGTACCCATTTCTTCCATACCACCTCATGTGGTAATACCTGGTTAACGTATTCCTCATCATTATTTAATTCCCATCTAATATTCCTGGGCTAAAAAGAATTTAATCGTTCAGCGAAATAACTTGATCATATGCGTTGGATATCTGATTGCAGATCAAAACCACATAAACTTGGCATCGGGAGGATCTATTATGGAACGACATAAAGCAAACAACTTATCTCATGACACCAACACGTCCATTGACGTCAATGTCTCACCTAGACTGGCCGGCAGAATCGCTTTAGACCTTGAGTGGCTCACACTTCTGGACAATGGTGATAATTTAAAGGGGGGATCATTCAATATTAAATTGATTGATCAGGAATTAGAATATTTATATAGGCAAAGGTATAAAATTGAATGAAGCAGGGAGCATCCGGCCCAGGGACCGTTTGATAAAACAGAGTGAACAAACATTCGCCATCTCTAAAACTAATAAACACTACGGGCATATACTTGTTGTGGATGACGAACCTCTTATCTGTGGCATGTTAAAATCAGGCCTGGAAGCCTGTGACTATAAGGTATCGGTAGCCAATAACGGTTTAGAAGCCTTATATTTCATGACTGATCATGATTTTGACATGCTTTTGATGGATGTCCGTATGCCAGTGATGGACGGATTAACAGCCACGCAATTTATTCGCAAATGTGAGCAAGGGGAACACCTTGCACTCGCAGAACAGCAGAAACTAGCTCAATCTCTCCACTCTCGAAGGGTGGGGACAAGAATCCCTATTGTAGCAGTAACGGGAAACATAGGGGATCAGAAAATTCTGCTACGGGCTGGGGCAGATGAATATATCACGAAACCGTTTAATTTAAGTACGATATACGAGGTGGTCGGTCAATTTTGTGGGGAGCCATGGAAGAGTCCCGTACTGAGGTCAGTCGTTAATAGATGAAAACACGAGGAGAAAGTTCAATCAGAAAAGTCCCTCAAGGTTTTCCGCACCAAGGTATTTTCTGAACAGCTTTAAGGCCATATCCGGTTGATGCGGGTCGTCCTCAACCACCACCATTTCGCCATGCTGACCGGCATTAAGGTATATGCGCGAACCTGGCATCCCTTGTCTAATCGAATAAGAATCCATCTGCCGATCATTTTTTGAATAACTGATGGAGTGACTTTTAGCAAAAAGTCGGTTCGCCTTTCTGTCACCAAGGATGTAGATCCGGCCCCGGTATTTCCAGACAAAATAATCATCACTGGCTGCTTCGAGCGGCCAGGCTATTTCCTTGAACTGGGCAAGCAACCGTTCTTTCAGACTGCTGTCCTTATTGTCAATTTCAAACATCACAATTTCACCATGCGGGCCCATCTTGAAACGGCTTTCGGTATTCGGTAGAATATAAAATTGCTCAAACTGAAGGCTGCTTTCATATTTCCCAATGACATAAAGGTAATCCTGATAGTACCAGACAAAAAAATCATTGCTCTTGCGAATCAGGAGCAAAGGCATGGATTTAAAAATTTCCAGTAGTTGGGATGCCGCCGACTTTTCTTTCCCTGATACCGCAGTGACCATTTCTCCAAAAGGGCCTGCTGCAGAGGCACTAGATTCTGCCTTGGAATTAAGCTTTCCTGAGACCATAAAGGCTGCTCTTGATGCAACGTCATCAAACAGGTAGAAACGTCCCTGCCATACCACCAGCTGGTACCCTTTACGGTCGACCAACAGTCGTCTTGCCGCCGCTTCAAACGAACTGTCCTGAGAATAAAGAGGCTGGCTGTCACTGCCCAGACGGATCATATCAACATTGATCTCCCGGAAAGTAGTACAACCGGATAATGACAGGACAACAAAGATGAATATACTCCATGGATATTTCACTGCTGCACCATAGTTCCTCAAGCTTTTCCCTCCAGGGATAACTGTAATCTGATTGTTAATAAAGTGTACATTGTCCTTCAGTTCAATTCACCCGCATCCGGCAGCCTAGGAGGCTTGCTCAAGAATAGAGAACCTACTGCAGATAAGCGCAAACATCGAAGCCGGAGAAATTGGTCTCAATTCTCCAACTTCTCGCTACGGCTTCTATTCTCGGACAGCCTTCTAGCCAGGTTCCGCCGCCGCAATCGGCTCTACAACTCCGTCAACACCCAGTGAGACCAGAACCTGCCTGTCCGTCTCCAGACTCATAAGCGGCGCAATGCAGGTAATTCCAAATCCATGTACTGTAGAGGACAAGGTACGGACAAGATTGCCGAATGCCGCCTCGTGGGTAATGTCGATCAGCAGGCTACGATCGATCTTTACATAATCAGGCTGTATAATCGGTAACATGGTTAAGCCCTCGGGATGAATGCCAAAATGATCAAAACCGAATTTACATCCAAGTCCCCTTATTTTTCCAAGCCATGGCACAAAAGTAGCCACACCGTGCATACCGCACAGAGATTCGGAGGTTTCGAGTAGCAGCCTTCCTCTTTGTTCTTCCGTCAACAAGTTCAGCTTGTCAAGCAGCCATTGCTGGAACTCTTCCTCCAATAACGAGACGGTGCTCACATTCACCGCATAGCATGCTTTTTTTGCCTCGGCACAGAGCAGAAGAAACACCTTCTCCATCACCTTACGGTCTAGAGTCTGGAGGAGACCAAGCCTCCCAGCAACAGGCAAAAGCAGACCAGCCCGCAACTTTTCCCCCTTGCCATCATCCAGTGTCAGGAGCAATTCATGATGATCCATACCGTTATCTGACAAATACGTTACCCGAACAGAGGTAAGTTCAAAATCGCCGGTAGTAATTTTGCCATTGATAAGACTCTCAATTCCTTCCCCCCTACCGACAACATTTGTTTCCACTTCATCCATCGCCTGCACTCTCCACTGCCAGGGCAGCACAATTGTTGCGACAACCCTTTCCGCCTTAAGGTGGAGTTCAGCTAGTGATTGGGCAGCATCACAAAAAAAGGCTCCAGCTCTCACGCCAATGATTTCATCGGCGGGGCAAGGCAGATCTTTCCGGAGTGCAGCAACCATGAACGGGAGATGTTTTTTTAACTCATCAACACCTCCCGCCGCAAGCACCGCAAAGAGACCAGCCCCAGCAACCCGGCAGACCAAACACTGTGGATCAATGCGTTTACAGCAACTGCTGAAGATATCGGCAAGAAGTCTTATTACCCTGTCCCCGTACGCCCTGTTGATCCTGCGGTTGATCTCGTTAAGCCCGGTTATTTGCAGCGAAATGGCTGCCCTTTTGCCATCCGTTGGATAAGTTTTTGCGCATCCGGAACCATCGTGCCGAAAATATTCAAAAATATCGAGGTTTGTGACATGGTCTCGACTGGCCTGGCAGCGTAGATTTTCAATAACGACAGCCTGATCAGCTAATATTTTACTGATGGTTACAGACATCAGGTTTAAAGCATCGACAGTAGTAGAGAATTCCTTGAACCAGGGTTTTCTCGGATTCACGGCAAAATTTCTGCTGCCAATCTGGATAGCCTGTCTTTCCATTTGCTTGAGAGGCACCAGCAGTAAGGCGAGAAGCCCGGCCAAAAGCAGGTAAGCAACCATCCAGACAACCCCGAAAAGCAGCAAGATATTTTTACAAATCTGCCAGAGCTGTTCATAGACGATGCCGGTATAACTGCTGACACTTATCCGACCTATCTTCCGCCAGCCATTAAAAATTTCAGCATGGCACGGCGAAACACTCATCGGCAGCAGCTCCATAAACCAGGCCGGCACTCCTGCGAGATCTTTCATTTCCCGCCGTACGGCGATGAACTTCTTGCCGTGACGTAACACTACCATGCTGTTGTACTGTCCGTGATCGACAAGTGCCCGCAATAGTGTCTGAACCATAACCCTATCCTCTTTCGCAAGCGCCTGATTGAGGACAGCGGCCAGAGCTGTAGCGGTATCCTGGGCATGATCATCAAGCTGTTTCGTAAGATACCCCTGTGATATCTTCAAAGAGATTGACACTGCCCCAGAAAAAAGAATCAGCATAAGCAAGGAAAGAAAAATAATAGCGGTAAATGTAAATCTCATCGTTTTTGGGCCTTATCTGATGTAAATCCGATTACGGATTTAGCGGCAACCTTCTTCATCATTTTTCCAGGATCTTTTCCTGAACTTCTATGCGTTGCAGCAACTCATCCCAACGCGGTATGCCTTTTTCTGCGGTATTGTTGACCAAATTTTCCTTTTTTTCCCTGGAACTGATCAAATCATAACCCTGAAAACTGTAGACGGGCACCAGATCCTTTCGACTTGAGGAGGACTGGATGGAATCGGTAAGATTATCAAGTATAAGCGGCTCACATTGTAGGCACGAATAATAGGTGAGAACCATGTGTGAGACGATGGATCGGTCAGACATAAAGGCCTTAACATAGGCGATGCGCATCCTTTCCTCTGGAATACCCAACTCCCTCAAGGTAAAATACTTTGCAATAACAAAGTCCTCACAATCACCGCCATTAACAATGAGCAGTTCAAAGGGAGTTTCCCAATAATCATTGACCTGCCATTGCTGGATATCGGAGACGTTCGGAAGGCGATTAAAAAAGCTATTGACCTGTTCCAGTTTTTCTCTGGTTACCAGCTTTCGGGCATCCTTCACCAGGTTCATCCATGCAGTGATGCGTCTGGAGGCCGCTTGACCGTATTTATCGGTAATTGTTTCCATATCACCTCCTTCAGGCATCACCACCAACTTACCATGCACCTGCTGGGCGGCGAAAAGTGCCAGTCCAACGGCCACGGCCCCAAAATAGCGCCTCATGAAACAAGCTGTTAATGAAGGGAATACTGCAGTTTGTCAATGCGCTCATCATACTCCTGCAACAATTTTTCAATCTCTACCTGGCGGTACTGAATCAACCGTTCTTCATCAAAGATAGCCCCGACAACTCCCTTATTCTTATACAACTCGGCTAGTTCGTTGGCGATATCTCGTAGTTTGAGATTGTTTCCAGCACAGATAGTAAGACGGGAATCGGTGGAGGAAAATTTTGCCAATGCCTGTGTTTTCCGGCGTTCAAGATCAGTTATCTTTGCTTCCTTGGCGGTTATTACATTCTTTAAAGCTACAACATCTTCCTGACTTTTCTTGATGGTTTCGGCACATTCCTCTTTTTCGACAGCCAGACCTTTGAGTTTTTTCTGCATATCCTGCAGTGCCTTTTCAGATTTCAAATCCTGCTTTTTGATTGCCGCCAGCAGCTTATCCTTTTCGGCCTGAAGCTGCTCAATCTTCTCCTCACCCCTGCGTTGATTACTCTCGACCGCCTGTTTACTCCTCATAAGACCAGAAGCGATGGCTTTTTGTTCCAGATATTTCTGATGCAAACCGGTATTTCTGGCTTGAAGCTTCTCCAACTGTAGCTCAACATCTGCCGACATTTTCTTTTCCCTTGCGAGCTGCAACTTCATATATCCTGCTGTCCCGAAGCCGACCAGGACAAGCAACACTACCAAAACATTAATAATTTTTTTCATGTCAGTATTCCTCTTGCCGCTAGAAACGGGTATTCAAATCTATCTGCAATGTGTCAATGGAGTATGGTACCCCGGAAATCACATCACTACTCAGCCAGCGGGCGGTGGCCCATGTATTATCGTACAGACCGACATCAACACCGATTATCCAGCCCTTGGCGTTAGTGCCGCCCAGATGAAAATCTGAATCGGTAAAGGCATCGAGTACAGCATTTTTCTCAAGATACTTATAGGCAATGGAGGTTTTCCACTCGCCAAGATGGGTAACTTTAGAGTAACCCACCGCCAGCCCCACCATAAAGCCATCCGTCTCCCTGTCTAGTGATTCGCCAGTGCGTTTCAGAATCTCGTCATGGTCAAAAGCCAGATTAGTAACGTAGTCCAGTTTCAGGGCTATATCGACTGGAGTGAAGAGAGCCACATCGAGGGACATGGTGAGGTTCAGCAGTCTGAACTCGGAATCCAGTCCATAGGCCACCGGGGTACCTGCAGTGCTGACAAAAGTGTTGATATCGTAATAATCATTGCCCCATTGCCGAAAGGCAGGCAATGTATAATCGAAATAACCAGTATTGTTTGCAGTATTCGAAACGCCGGTAATATTGTGATAATCATAGTAGGCGATCCCGAATTTGCCGAGGATTTCAGGGCGCGGCTCGTACTCGAGTCCCACCTGGGTGCCAATCATGTATTTGTCATGCTGGGAAAGCGCCACCTCCTGGATGGGGAAATAACCAAGATTGGCAAAGCTGCGCCAAATTCCAACTAGCGGCTTATTAATCTGAACGGCGATGCCCTCAAAATTAACGTCTCCGTCCCAGACCAGATCACTTGAGAAAAAGGGGTTCGGCATCCTGCCACCCAGCAGGGTAACCTCGGGTATCGGCACCCAGCGAATAAAAGCTTGATCAAGGACAAAACCGTCTTTGTTTAAGTAATCTCCCAAGGTATCGTTAGTGGAAACTGGTTCTCTTTCGTTGCCACTGGACAGTCGTACCCCGACCTCTACCTGATCATTGACCTCCGCCTTCAAGGCGACCCTGACCCTGATGCGCTCACGAGTCCGGTTGGCTGTGCTATTCAAAAGAAAGTCCGGATCGCTGGGGTTCTGTACGAGGCCGTTTTCCTTATCGAATAGATCCTGCTGGTGCCGCAGACGGATATCGCCGCCCCATCGTATACGCTGGGTCCATGAGGGCACTGGCCCCGTCCTTTCTCCCAGCTTTATCTCCCGAACCACCTCGTCCTTTATCTCATACTTGACCTGATCCTTGACCTGATCCTTAATGTCGGCTGCCACCGTATCAGTAAGCTGCTTCATATACATTTGGCCCCGGGGGATTATGGTTATCACCTTTTTTGTCTCTTCCTGCCGCTCGGTTTGCCGTAACTTCCTGGTGAAACGGGCTGCCTCCTCGCCTGAAACGACCTTTTTTTCCTTGAGTAGTTGAATCAGGGCTTCAAGGCCGCTCGATGTGCTCTCTTCCGCCGCTTTTCCCCGGCAAGGCACCAGCAGCAAGCCGCCGCACAACCCCACGATAATGCTTTTTTTTAATATCTTCCGTAACATGAAAACTCCTAATCTTTATAAAATTAACAAAATTCTGGGGTATGGTAACGGGGCAACTATAGAATTAATGATGCCTTTACAAAAACAAACTTCCCCCGAAAACAAAAATACATCCATCAACCTTTGGGTCTGATCCTAAACTTAAGCACCCGGGACATACCATAGGGCGGCGGATCGCTGAGCTGGGCCGACGTTAGCGCCAGCCGAACTGCGTTATCCAGTTCATTGTTTCCAGATGGGCCGATAATGGTAAAATCCACTATCCGGCCAACATCATCCAGCTTGATCCGAATCTCGGTTTTCAAGCCCTTTTCCTTGATCCCGCCTTTGTCCCGGACAAGTTTGTTAACCAATTGCTGCAGCTCATCGGCGATCCGCTTGGTGTACCAACCGTAGCCAGTGCCACCACCATTACCGCCGATGAGCGCCCTGCCCCCCTTTCTCGCCTTCAAACCGAATGAGTCGCCGCTGCCGCTGCCTTCAGCATCAAGGCCCAGCTCATCGCCGGGAGGTGGCTCGTTGTCGGCCTTGGCTTCCTGCGGCTTCGGCACCTCTTTCTGCTGCTGCTCGATCACCTTTTCCTTTTTATGCACAGGCTCAGGCGGTTTCTCCTTGATCTTCGGGGGCTCGGGAGGCTTGACCAAAGTGATCTTCTGGATCTGACGCTGCCGTTTATGACCATCATCGGTGACCAACTGCTTAATAAGCACAAAGCCAGCGGCCAACATCGCCAATACAACAACAAGGATTAGGCCAATCACAAGACCTTTGGGAATATGTTTATTATGCTTCTTTTTTTTAGACATGTGCGCACACCATCATTTGGCAACCGTCATCAGGAAACTTTCTATTTCCGTTTGACCTCATTTAACCAACCGCTGGGTCACCAGACCTAGCTGGGTGATATCCAGGCGCTGCAGGAGATCAAGCACCGAAACGATTTGCTGATAGTACACCTTTGCATCTCCCTTGATCACCACTGGCAGATCGGGATCAGCCGCCTTGTATTGCCGCAGCAACGTCTCTAGTTCCTCCATGCTCACGGGGTAGGCATCGAGATAAATCTGGCCTTTATCCATAATGGAGATAGCCTTGGTTTTCGGTTTTTGCAGACTAGGGGAATCACTAGCCTTGGGGATATTGACCTTTATCCCCTGAACGGAGGCGGTGACCGCAATGATGAACACGACGAGCAGAGTCCAGGCAAGATCAAGTAATGGTGTTACGTTGATATCATCAGATACTTTTGCGTCAAATAAATCTCGATGTTTCATTCGTCATCTCCATATTTTCTATCCACGTGAACAACGAAATCCTCAACGAAGACAGCCAGATCGGTGGTAATCTCCTTAACGTTACCCAGCAAGTAGTTGTAGCCAAATGAGGCAGGAATGGCGACCAGCAAGCCTATTACTGTGGTCGACAGCGCCGAGGCCACGCCCGGAGCAATGGCCATAATATTTGCTTCGCCAGCCTCAGCCATAGCGGCAAAGGTATTCATAACCCCCCACACCGTACCAAGCAGCCCGAGAAACGGCCCTCCGGATATAGCCACTACCAAGAGCGGTAACCATCCGTTAAGTCTCTTGTTCTCATGCAAAAAGCCATTTTCAAGTCTGGTTCTGAACGCCGCTAAATCCCTCCGTGAAAGCATAACCGGTTCCTGAGCTCCGCTTTCATCCTTGGAATCTGGAGGAAAAACCAGTTCCCGCAGTTCCTTGCAGCCCATGCGATACACCCGGTAAAGAGTGGAATTTTGATATTCCTCATCGTCATCAATGCAGCTGCGCACCTCATGGTCACTTGTAAACACCTCCAGAAATGCCTTATTGTCCCGTTTATTCATCCAGAGAGAAAAAGTCTTCCACATCAGGACAATCCAACTTGCCACAGAAAAAATGCCAAGTACGCCGATGATAAGCCACCCGTCGAGGCTGATATTTTTGACGATGGTGGCAAGATAGATAACCGGCATGGAGCTGGTGGTTTCGTTGCCCACTTCAGTACCAATCTGCACCAATTTGGCCTGCGGACCCTGGTCAGAATATGCTGCCTTTATCCAATCTGCTTGACGGGCCACGTTGGCTAGGCGAATTTCATCAAGATCGCCTGTAAAACCCCTTTTCCCCCCTGGCCCGGCCCCGATGCGCACCATGGTCTGCGCTCCTGGTAACTTACCCTTGAAGGCCGTGGTCACTAGCTGACTGCCGTCCAGGTAGACGGCAGCCTTTTCCTGGCCAGCAGTGACGGCCAGGTAGTGCCACTCGTTAACCAAAATAGGTGTGGCGGAGCGGGCATCTACTTTTTCCCCGTCAAGGGTGACCACAAAACTGCCGTTTTCAAGATCGATAGACAGAGATTGTTGTCCCTCGTTAACCGTAGCCAGCTGCGACTTCCCGTTAAGATCAGAAGTACGAAACCAGGCGGCAAAGGACAATCCCTTGCTGAAATCAAGTGAAGCTGACGGCTTGACTATTATCCACTCCTTACCAAATAATGAAGCCCCTGCCCCGACAACGGCCGGGGTGCCGAGTGCAGCGTTGGCATCCTTGACGGTATTGCCGTACATCGTACTATCTACCGGCAGCCCTTCATATTTGTCCAGGGACAAAGCGATAACCGTAGCACTGTCAAATATGCCAGTTGGCGGTAAAGCGGCGGCATTAGCTTCATCATTGCCGTAGTACAGGTACGCCACATTCTTATCAGTATTGGCCATCAACATAGGGACTTTGACCCAGAAATAAGCCATATCGTCAATAGCAGAGTAATAAGCGATCCGGTAGCTGAGCAAAGTCTTGTCAGAGCTGCCAACGAATCGCAGATCCCCGCCATCCTCCTTTGCCCGGCTGAAATCGAAATTCCCGCTGTGCAACCTGACCAGCAGGGTGATATTTTTCAGATCCTGTTTGAGATATGTACCATTCTCACTGGTGTCAAAGTTAATCGTCTTGCGATATTTCCAGTTTTCGTTCCACCAGGCCATGGCACTGGTCGCATGCAGCGCAAAACCCAAAATAATAGTCAAGGCAATGAACGTCTTGCATCCCGTGTTGTCGTTTTTTTTCATTCTTTTTCTCTCTTTAATACAGAATTATGAATTTGAAATTTTCCGTTTTCTGACTACTAGTGCCTCGTAAACCTTAAAATGTTGCAAGATTACGAAGTGATTTGGCGTACCAACAAGGCTCGACTGGCGGCGCATAGCAGCGCTATGTAACAGAAGTCGTAACGCCGTTGGTGCGTCAAATGACAAGTAAGATGCGACACTTTAAGGTTTATGAGGCACTAGCTGCTTATTCTGTTATTTAGATCCAAATCCGGTGAATTCCACGCTTAACCATTTAAGCTGGAAGGTATCTGCCAGCATGGCGGCCTCATCGGCAAACTGCTGCTTGGCCCGAGCCAGAGCGGAGGTGCTCTCAGCTATATTCTTGCCCACGCCGCCCAAATCACTGGCCCCGCTCAAAGCCCCGATGCCGCCAGCAGCATCACCGCTCGCTGGTACCCCGATGCCGCCCTGGGAGAAGTTGATATTCTGGGCATTTACGACCTTTGTGGCTGCCAGAATGACGTTGGTTCCGTTAATACCCGCCTCACCGGCATCTATCTCACCGGCAGGGGCAAACAGAGCGACATCGCCCGCAACAGGTGCCGTCAGCGGCCCATTCGAACCATCCGGATCAAAGGTCAGGGTCCTGATACCGCTGCCCACGGATGGTGGCGAAAAGACCGGAACCAGATCGCCGTCTGCGTTATTGGTGAAAGTCTCGCCCACGGCGCTGATGGCGGTGGTAGAACCACGGCCGGCATTGATATTGCCGTAATCTGACCAGGCAGTGATATCGCCGCCCATGAAGGTCATCAGCCGTGACTCGTTAACATTCAGGTCGCCATAACCGGTAAATATATTAATACCGCCGCTGCGCACCGTGGTGATACCGGTATTTTTCTGACTACTATCGCTTGAAAAGGTCGTCCGGCCGACATTGATATTACCCCTGACCACCATGAAGATATCATCGGCGCCTCCGGAGGTACTGATCTCAGAATTGATCATGTCCAAATTACCGCCACCATCATAGGCTCCAGGGGCCATGATGTCAGTACCTCTCATGCTGCCGTTGTCGACAGCGCCGTAAAGGGCTGGCAAGATCACTCCCTGTCTGGTGTCCGCCAGTACCTTGGCCGCTGCTTCATTACTGCCATCGGCCAGCAGACGGGAATATTCCTTACCAGCTTCACGCAGACGACCGAAAAAGTCACGCAGCTCACTCTCGCTCAACTTCTTGTCATAACCGACCATTACCGCCAACGTGCTGCCGTCGGCATCAAGGGACAGGTTTTCGACGTTGCCGTTCGTGATGATGCCTTTCGAGTTACCCAGGTTCAGGCTGCCGTCTGCCTTGACCAGCAGGAAACCGGGGCCGCCCTGCTTGATTATCGTATTAAAGTTGTGGTCAGCGGTCTTTTCTAGAGATATATCACCGCCGGCCCTGATCTCCGAGATATCATCAGCACTGATATTCTGACCAATATAGTTGAATCCATTTATGTCGCCGCCGGCTGAGATCCTGGTCTGTTTAGCCAGTGTCAGTCCTATGTCACTAATATCGTTACCGGCCAGGATGGTCACCGGCATCTGGTCACCGCTATGGAGCGGCACCACGGTTGTGGCACCATCACCAAGCACTGTTGATACGCCGCTTTTGTTATTCATGCGTTTCAAGATATCTTCGGAGAGGAACCGTTTGCCCACCTCATTAAAGATCTCTCCTCCGTGATCGCCGTATACCGTAACTGGATCCATATCGGCCATGGCGATAGTCAACACATTCAGGATATCTAATTTTCCGTAATTATTAAATTTCTGCCCCGATATGCCGCCGCCGGCAATCATCGACAACTTGCCGGTGGGAGATGGGGCCATCAAATAAGTTTCAATTCCAGAAAGCCGAATATCCTGCCCAGCCTTCAGATCAAGAACCGGCGGCAGAAGGTGGGTGAACCTCCAATGAGTTTCGCTATTTACGCCTGAGAGTGACTGGTAATATGAATCATAGCTCCCAGATATGGCTACATCACCAAATACTGAGGTCAAATGAGCCGCTGTATCAGCAGAGATTAACTCGCCGGTGACCGGATCGATTTGACTGTAGTTGTAGGTAAGATTCCAGTGCTTGGAATTGTTGAACTTTTCACTGGCAATGGTCGGATTGACGATGCCGCCAAGCACCAGGTCACCCTGAGCGCTGACGTTTACCCTGGCGTCCAGTAGTTCAAGAGCAGTAGGAAAGCTGTTTGAAGTGCCTATATTGGCCATACTGGAGATACTTCCATCTCCTTGCGCCACCAGAAAGCGCCCATTAATATTTCGGCCAGCCCTTATTGTCAGATCACCAGCTCCGAAGGTGCCAGCCCGACCGGTAAAATCGCCACCGGCCCGGATGTCAACTGAGCCGCCCCCCATGGCAGCTAAACCGCGCAGCCCGTCGCTGTTTGTATTACCGTAATTGGCTGCCCAAAAATCCAGGCTTTTTGACGCAGACACTTTCAACGTGTAGGCTAAATCCCACGGAGTGTTGTCGAGCATGCTTTTATAGTTCTTACCCACCTTAATGCTGATATCACCACCGTTTTGGTATTCCCAGAACTGCTGTAAACGCTGGGGTTCACTGTACATTGTAATAATTCGGTTCCAGATAGGGCTTTGGGGCTGGATATGACGAGCTAGCAGTAAATTTTGTATAGAAGTTATGAAAACCTCATTCACATTCTCCGGCGGCTTGCCGATGGTGCGGATGGCACCTTTATCAAGATCAAGATTGCCGTCAACCTCAAGAGATATCGAGCCGCTGCCGTCCTGAATCGCGCCTCCAGTAAAGGTCAAATCACTGCGAACCCGGCCCGATATATCGCCAGCCACCGAGGCAATAGTGTAGTCCAGATGTTCAAACGTCTTGGCTACCCCGCTATTATTAAAATAGAAATACCCTTCTTGACTCTTGCCCTTGCCGATGGTGGTATTGCCGCCCGAGGCAAAACTCACATCACCGCTATCACTGATAACAACCGATTTCGTGCCACCCGTTCCAACGGCCAGATCGCCGCTACCGACGTTAGTAGCCATAACGTTGCCGCTGGCTGTATCAGCACCAGCAACCAGATTGATGTCCCAGGACGGGTTCTCACCGGCCGGGGCTGCGGCGGCTCCGGTGGGCACATCGATGATGTCGCCTTGGACGGTCAGGTTGTCTGGCGAGCGCAGGGTCAATACTCCCGTTTCCTTCGGCCTCCCCGGTTCTACGTCAAAACGCAATTTGCCCAGGTTCAATTTTCCTGAAACCTTGAGATCTGAACCTGGTGCGCTACGGACCTCAATACCGGGCCGCAGGTAAAAATTATCCGCCCCAGCCCCAAGTTCGGCAAGCAAGCGGCTTTTCCCCTTATTGGTGTCGGCCTGCTGGGCGGTCATGAAATTCTGGGCTATCGTCTGCCAGCTGTACGTGCTAAATGAAGAAACACTGGCACCGGGATTGAGCTGCTGCACCTGCACCGCCTCAACCACCGTTTCGGCTGCCCCTGATATAGTACCACCTCTCAGGTTTACCTTAACATCGTCGCCCGCCACCTTGACACCAGCCCGAAGGTAGACCTTGCCTCCAGTACCGCTGCTACCAGAAACATCAACGAGTGCGCCGTTAATCATCGTTATCCAGCCGTCCGCATCGTCCATGTTCTGCCCGGTCACGGTACCCATCTCAACCGTGCCGCCATTCTTGCCCTTAGCCAACACCCTGCCGCCATCGATCTCAACATTTTTACCATACAGTTTGACCGTGCCGCCGTCTCCGGCAGTCGAAGCATCAATGGTACCCTTGACCAGGATATTGCCGTCTTCGGAGGACAGGGTCAGATTCGGGGTAGTGACCATGTCGTTGGTATCGATAATAATATCGCCGCTCCGCACCCCTAGTTCCAGAGCACGGCTGAAGCCCGCTTGCTCAATACTGGCATAGAAGGTCGAAAAGGTTCCTATCTTATCCGTTGCCAGGCTCAAAGCTCCCCCCGCACCGATGCCTGCAGTATGGGCCGAAAGTTTTCCTCCCAAACCAACCCCGGCCATCGGCGCATAGAGGCTGATTTCGCCAGCTTCACCATCACCCTTCAGCGTTGAAACATCGATGTGGCTGCCAGCGGCAAGATCAATCCGCCCTTTTTCTGACTGCAGGTTGATGTAACCGCCGGGAGTGACCGTTGTCAGGGTCTGCTCCCCGCCGCCAGCTTGTATTCTCTTTTCGTAAACATTGCCGCGGGCCGCCAGCAAGGCACCATCCCGCAGAAAAATGCCATCTCCGTCATTGGCCGTGCCGGTGGCGGTGACAAGCAGCCTGCCTGCCGGCACTTCAATGTCACCGGATATATCCACCTTTCTACCTGTCAGCTCCAGGCCGCCGCCCGGCACCTCCAAGGTGCCTGATACCACGCCCGATTCATTTGTACCTGGCAGAACCGTCAGGACGGAGTCCACCGCCTTTACCGCAAAATCAGTTGGCTGGTACGGCTCATCCCCCACCTGATAATAAGAGGTGGTCACCTTGTTGCCGCTCAACTGCAGATCTCCCTTGGCGGTGAGAGACCCTTTCCCCCTGAAGACCAGATCGCCCTTGCCGGCATCAAAGGAGATGTTATGGAAACCATCTATCTGCAGATCGCCCTTGCCAATCTGTATTTCATTGGCGCTGATCGCTAGAGATCCGCCACTGCCCGTAGTATTGCCGCCAACCTCCGCCGCTTCATTGCCGCTATGCAGGAGAGTGACCGTCAACGCATTCAAACTGACCTGATGATTCGCATCGGCAGTCAACCTTGCTCCATCAAGGGTCAGATTTCCGGCCATTTTAAGATTGGTGTCGGCAAGAAATTCAATGCCTTTTCTACCCTGCAGGGTAACGTTGTCCTGGCCGCTCATAACCTCCAGCAAGGAGTAAGGCAGATACATGCCTTTATCCTCCGGGTTGCCACCCCTGGCGACGATATCCTGATAACTGACCCCCTGCGGCAGGAAATACATATTAGAAGACAAAAGAGAGAGTGATGAGTTGTCCACCTTGAGAGCGCCGTTCATATCCAGTGTATCAGCCTCAAGAGAAAAAGCGTGTGCGGCATGCATTTCCGATCCCACCGCAGTATCCACCCGGCCTGCGCTTAATGTCAAACTCCCCTTACCCGATAAAGCCTCCAGGGTTGCTCCTGCTTTCATGTAAATATTATCAGCGTTAAGCGAAAGTTCGGGTACCGAGAGCCTACTGTTTTCCAGCATAGTTATGGAGTCGGTGGTCTTTGCGGCGATAATTTGGTGAAGAGTGTCATAACTGATGGCGCCCAGTGTCATTTTGGACAGACCGGCAGTCGAAACAGCCTCACCGTTAAGTAAGAATTTGCCGGCCAGCGTCTTGGGAATTTCTGAAGTAAAGGAAAAATCGGCGGGCAACGGCGCCTTTCCCGAACCAACCTCAATGGGATTTAGTACCGCAAGATCGAGGCTGCCGCCAGTGTGGCCAGTCATAGCTGCCGCTTCGATGGAGCCATCGAGAATCGCAGTAGTGGCCGTTAGGGAAACTGCCCCCCCCTCTGCTGCCGCTAGGGAACGTACGGTAAAATTACCCTCCCGCAGTACATCCGACGCAGAGCGAACCAGAAAACCTGTTCGCTGTGCCGGTACGGCAGTTATGCCGGTCTCCGTCTCATACCCGGCCAACACTACCCCCTGACGAACCGTTTCACCCTGTTGTCCTGGCAGGGCTGTGATCCCCAGAGATTCGACGATCAAGGCCCCTGGTACAAAGGCGTACTCTTCGACCGGCAGCAGAGAATACAGCCCTGCATTCAGGCCGAGTTTCTCCGAACCTTCCAGAAAAACAGCCAACCCGGACTGTTCTACCGAGTGATCCGGGGAAATAACATAATTGCCGGCCAATGGATTGGCCGACCCCTCGATGCCGGGCAGGAAAAGGCTACCTGAAATGGCACCTCCGCCGCCAACATCGATGTCGGCGCCCTGGCTGACAATGACTTCGTTGCCGTTCAAAGCAACAGCCTTTTCCGGCGCTCCATTGACGACGGTATTCAACCCTAGAGTATTGGGATTATTGGTTGTGGATGCCACTGACCAGCTTTCCTCTCCTAACAGGCCATAAGCAACATCGGCCTCACCTCTGGTAGAAACGGTGGCACCCGGTGCCAGATAGATGCGTCCGTCATCGGCGGCAGCCGTAAGGGAAATCCGGCCCATGGGGGCGGCGACGTAGCCCTCAAGATCTATGTCCTGCCCCTCAATGACAAGCTGGCCCCCTGCCGAATAAATCGGCCTTCTACTCTCTTCTTTTTTGCCTGGCAGGATGGTTATTTTGCCGCCGGCCTTGACTGTGAAATCGGCTGCAGTTCGGGGAAATATCCTGGCGGCCCGTATGGTCAAATCATTATCGGCCACCAGGGTGCGGAGCCAAACGCTGCTGCTGCCATTGTTACTGTATATGTCATCCAGAGTAAGGTCGTTTTGACTGCGCAGGCTCACGTTGTCAAACCCCTTGAAATAGGAGCCACCCTCGACGTCCAGCCAGTTACCGGAAATATCCATTTTGCCCGCAGTAGCAGCATTACCACGAACATCAGAGCTGAAGGCGTACAGACTATTGCGCAACTGGACATGATTGGCCGACAGGCTGATATCTTCACCGCTGCCACTGATCACCGGGGCATCTAAGGTAAGGGTGCGGGGCACGGTGCGATTGACGGCCCCGGAGAACCTTACCTCACTGTAGCTTGTCAGGGACAGAGACTCAAAACCGTCGGCCAGCCAAACGCCTAAATCACTATTACTGACGTTCAGTGCGGCATTATCCATTCTGCGTGTAATGGAAAGTTCACCGCCATCGATGCCGGCCATAGCCGAACCTCCCCGCAGCTCACCTGCCAGGTCGAGCGCCTCTCCAAACTCTATATCCAGACGGCCCGCCTTGCTGGCGGATAACGCTTCGTGAAGATCTGCACCACCCGATAATTCCCGGTAATATCCGGCCACAGCTGGTGCACTGCCGGAAACGTCCAGAACGGCCAGCTTGTCTACCAGCACCTTACCCATCTGGGTCTTTAAGGCAATGCTGCCGGCATCAAGGGAGGTGTAGGTCAAAGGCTGGTTGACAGCTCCAGGGATTCGGTTCAGGACATTAGCCCCGGCAACGCTGATCGTTGCGGTATCTGTAACATGAATGACCGGCATTTTTTGTGTAGCGGTTTCTGCCACGATGCGGATATCACCGGACGGGGCAAGCACCTGGCCGTCAATCTCCACCGTAGGCCCAAGCAGGGTTATGGAGGACTTCTCCGGTGCTGCAGTCGGCGTTGTCCGCAGGACAGCCTTTTTTTCAACGATCAGGCGGGCCTGATCCAAAGTACGAACGGGCTGGTTGGTGTCCCTGTCCTCCCAAGTAAACTCCTGTCCGGCAGCCAGGCTAAGAGAGGTTGGGCCAAGCAGGTCTTCCTCCATCTGCACCACTTCTGGTTCCTGTTGTGCACCACCATTCCTGGCGGATACTGGTGTATTTCGCAACGGAGAGGCATTTTTTGAGGCCGAGGGAGAAAGTTCGGTGCCGCTCTGCACAAAAAGATCTCCAACGCTTTTCACTATTATATTGGCGAAACCGGAATCACGAAGTTTATCGGGATCCAGCACCAGGCCCCTGGCCCGCCCCGGTGCCGTTTCATCTATTGGGCCGCCCTTAAGATTCTCGGGCAGATAGCCGGCGAAAAAGTCAACCGGCAGTGGTTGGGGGCCGTCGTTGTTACCCGGCAGTTCCGGAACCTTGCCACCAATCAGAACCCGTTCGCTGTGCAAGGCAATAGTACCGCCAGAAGACCCGGCGAGGGAACGACCACGCAGGATACCTTCCTGCACTATAGCGGTGCCCTGAAGGTCGATCTGGCCGCCATTGCCGCCCAGTAGTTCGCCCTTCGTTGTAATCTCGTAGCCGCCCGAGACATCCACCACGGCCCCCTTGTCGATCACTAATTGGCCGTCGCTGCGGGTGTAGTCGATTTCGTCATGAAGTGAAACCTTACCCCCGGCAATAATTCCATGCCGCAGTTCACCATTTGCAATTTGACCGACCTGTCGGTTGTCTATTTCCTCCCCCGAGACATCGATGCGGCTGGTATTGGTGAGCACGATCCCCTCTGGCATGTCAATATATTTATCGGGAGTATCAGGGTCAGTGGAGTGGTAAGCGGTCATATTTTCATCGCTGTAAAGGCTTACCGTTCCACCGGGTATATCGATAGCCCCCCGGTTGATGACCAGACGGGCCCTGCCCGTCAGCTCCCCGCCAGCCTCAAGGCGAAGCACGGCATCCTTGTCTATCTCCAGAGAAGTATCGGCGGCAACACCCAGATAAGAAAGTCCTGCGAAACTGATCATATCGGCCGGGAGAATGGTGGCGGCCTGGGAAATGCCGTTAACAGTCGTAGTGGGCAATAAATCGTCCATGGATAGTCGTATCCCGGCTCCCCAGCCAGCGGCTATAACAACTGCATCAAAATTATCTACAACATTTTGTGTGCCGGATGCGGGGCCTTGCAGAGTCAATGCACCACCCTGCGGCCTCCTGCGGCCTCTGGTGACCAGCTTTTCGAAGCTGTTTACATTTTCCTTCTTCTCGGTCTGATAGATACCGGCAATGGCATGGCCATTCAGACTGCCGTTCAGGGCCAGCGCATTGGCCGTAATTTCCAAACGGCCGGCATCACTGCCTTCGGTAAAACCCTCAAAGTATTTCATGGTGCCATTGCCGTATGATGTCCCGGAGTAGACATCAGTGGTATTATAGCGTTCAAACTTCTTTTCATAATAACCGAAGACGCCTTCATAGATGAGGTTCTCTGAGGCCTTGGCAATATCGTAAGCCTTATTATTGGCGACTAGTTTGGTAGTAGCCACCAGACCGGACTTATAGACCGTGCCACCACCAGCAAAGTCTAGACTGGCACCGGGATTGATGACTACAGTACCGCTGTAGGCATCCAGGGTGATAGTGCCGGCGGTCGTACTATTCTGTAGAGCAGTATTCTCCCTTCTCGCCAGCGCCCCGCTGATATCGCCTATGGATGTGCCTTCTCTGGCATTGACCCTGATAGTAGCGCCAAATAGAGGGCCGTTTTTATTGACATAATTGTCTCGTAGCACCTCACTGGTCAGTTTTACGTTAACAAAGGCATCCTCCATGGGTCGAGCGACCCAGTTACCGCTGACGTCTATGGAAGAACCAGAGTCCAATAGGATCCTCTGAGCGGCCTTCATGGTAACGACACCGGTCGGGGCTGTAATTTTACCCTCATGCTTGATCCAGCCTGTGCGAGTATCCTTATTGTATTTGCCCGACGACAGGCCGCCAAACCAAATATCGCCACCCTTAAATTTTGATTTGAGAATCTGAGTCTTGTTTGTTGTGGAGATGGGGGCCTCGGTGACACTGTCTGGGCCGGTTGTTATATGATCACTGGCCATAAGTTCTATACCCGTCCGGTTCTGGTTCTCAAGAGCCACCACGGTACGGATCATGCCTTCCTGGTTAACTACCTTACCGTACATACCGATAAGCCCGGTTTTAGACTCGAGCCTGCTATGCGCCATGTTGACAGCCGTACCAAGCCCATCGTTAATACTAACCTTAGATGCGAGACGAGTTTTAGCCTCATTCTTGTCAGTCACTGGCACAATAGTGACATCCTCACCGGCAATAAGGCCGATCTGACCGGCCGGGGCATTGATTGTGCCGCTGCTTTTAACTTTGCCGTTTCCATCAAGCACTGTGCTGTTTTCAACCCTGGGGCCAATAAGAAACACCGAACCCGTCTGGTCGGTGGTAATGCTGCCCTGATTAATGACGGCACCCGGCGCCTCGCCAACTCCAGCGGCCGTCTTGAAGTGCATTATATTATTCAGAAAATCGTTTTGATCTAGGTTCAGAGAAGAGGCGACCAGGGAATGGACATTGGTTGTGGAATCTGGGCCAAACAGGATGCCGTTATGGTTGAGCAGAAAGACCTTGCCGTCGGCCTTTAATTTGCCAAAGATCTGACTCGGGTCGTTGTCGTAGATCCGATTGAGAGCTGCCCAGTTTGCATGTCCCTGCTGGTCGAAAGCCGTTTCGGCATTGGCGCCGATGTTGAAAGAATTCCAGTCGAGAATCGCCTTCTTGCCGTTCTGATGAATTGTCAGGCGGTTACCCGCCGCATTCTTTTCCAGACCCGCCACGCCGCTGATCACCTGCCTGATATTTGGCAGGGCGTTGGAGGCTGGCGGCGGTAACACCAGACCGTTCAGCACCTTCTGAGCAGCGTAATAGCCCGCCGGAAGTCTCTGGGCTGCCTCTAGATGCGACGGCAGAAAGAGATACGAGGATGCGGCAATGATTAACTGCAAAGTAAACAGTCTGTATTTTTTCTTGGACTTGCTGACCATTAGAATCACCTGTTATGTTAGAATTCGTAGGCCATTTTAAAATGGATCAGGTAATCGCCTTTTTTAATGCGACCACTGTCAACCAATGGCAAACCAATATCGCCCCGATATACGAATGCCCCGGCCTGACCACGCGCCCCCAGCCCGATAGAGGCCAGATTACGGGCATCCTTTTCGCCAGCCAACGGCTCCTTGGTCCATAGTCGGACAAAATCGGCAAAGCCATAAGGCGTCAGGGAGAATGCCCGGGGCCAGAAATCAAGGGCACTGTCCAGCCGTTTAGCCGACAACTCCATGGTGGCGTGTACCGCATTGTCCCCGGAGTCCTCGCTTTCCAGATAGCCTCGTACGCTTTCCATGCCACCGGCACTGTACTGCTCATTGGCAATCAACGGTTCACTGGCGACCTGGCCATCTACTTTGGCGTAAAGCCCTAAATCATAGGGAAGTCTGATTGTTTGTTCCACACCCAGGGTGAGGTAAACATAATTGCCCTTGGCCCGGAAACGTTTGACCTCAAACTGACGCTGGTCGGTGACCATATTGCGCAGAGCCATGTTTAAAGAAGCGCTGAAGGCGGTGTAGCCGTTTTCCCCGGCCAGCTGGCTGCTGTACGATAGGGAAAGAGGCATATAGGTGATAGGCGTTTTCACTGGATTGCCGGGGGAGGAGGCAAAACCCAGGCTTTCGTCAAAGTCCTTGTAATCTATTCCCATCGTAATGTTATGAGAGTAAGACTGGTATATCGGCAGCGGCACAAGATATCTTACTCCGTAAATCCGGCCCTTGCCCTTCACCTGAAACCCCTCTCCAAAAGCGGTGTCACTGTCCGAGCTAATGGCATACATAATGATCTTATTGTCTTTTTTCCAGGGCGCTGGCATGACATACGAGGCAGACAGAACAAGAACCTCATTGAGCCTCTGTGGAGAGATCTGAAACTGGCCGGATAGTGAATTATGCTTCTGCCACAGATTGTCGTAGCGGATTGAACCATTCAACCGCAGCTTCGTGGTATCATGCGAGTACCTGTTGTTAAGCTCAAGACTGCCATGCAGCGGCAGATTATCCTTAACCTTGAGTTCAATATCGATGGTGCCGGGATCTCGACCAGGCATCAGTAACGGCGCCACCTTCATGTCAGGATCGCTATTCATTACAGTCAACTCGGCCTGCACATCCGGCAAATAAAGTATCTCCCCCGGCTGCAGAGCTGGAAGCTGCTTCATGATCATTTCCCTGGTATGGTATTTGTTGCCGGTTACCCTTACCTTGCGAAGCCGGCTCTCCACTATACCAAGCCGGATGACGCCGTTGTCCACCGTTTGCTCCGGGATGTTAACCAATACTGCCGGATATCCCTTGTCGTGATAAAATTTCTCCACGGCGTCTCGTGATGCCTCCACGTCCGCTGCTGTCTTGTCCGGCCCGATAAAGGGCAGCAGCGTCGGCAGCATGGCAAGGTCGTCAAATATAGTGTTGCCTTTCAGGTTAAAAGACCTGATGGCAAAAGTGGCACCCTTGCCGGAATCTGCGGCATACAGTAAAGCCGCTGGCCTGATTAAAGCGGGGAGTATGATGCCGAACATAAAAATGATGACCTGGAGAGGCTTTGTTTGGTGCTTGACTGCCATTGCCTATCCCCTCTTTCTGGTGTTTAACCAACCGAGCAAGCCCCGGCGCAGGGCGGCACTATCCTGAAACCCGTCGATCCGTGAGACAGGCTGTCCTTCTTCATCGAGCAGCACGATAAGCGGGAAGCCACGCTGTTGGTACTCCTTCTTATAGTTCTGCTCCTTGTCAGAGTTGACCTTGACCCAGACAAAGTCATCCTGCAGCATCTTGATGCGAATATCGGTCAACACATCAGTTTCCAGCTTTTTGCACCACGGGCACCAATCGGCATACAGAAACAGGAAAACTGGTTTATGCCTGTTTCTGGCTACCTCTTTGGCCTCTTTCAGATTCTTCTGCCACTCGATAGGGCCAATGTCTGCGAGTTGAGCCTTTTTGCGTATTTTTAGTACCTTGAGATTGAGGTTGATGGTTTTGCCGGCCAAAGGATGATTAAAATCGACACTAAACTCCCTATCATCGGCAGCTGTAATGAAGCCCTTCTTGCCCTGCCGGACAAAAGGCGCCCCGATCGTGGGGTGCAGCGTCAGAACAATTTTGCCGTTTGCAAGTCTAATAGAGGTCTTGCCAATGGGCGTATCGATCTCGCTGCCGTCTTTGACCAGATGGCTGACAGTGACTGTCTGGCCGTCTATTTTGATAATCCGGCTCTTGAAAAAGGGCAGAAGCGGCACCTCCATGCCGGGCCTGACCTTTGTTTTCGGACTGCCAAGGCGTTTTTTTACCTCGGCCATAGTCTTTTGTTCGGTTTGGGGGATTTTCTGTTGAACCGGCAAGGTCTTCACCTGGTCCGGGTCATAGAGCCCGAAGCCTGACTCGGGCGAGATAGTCAAATGTTTTACTTCGTCTTTTTCCATGCCGATTACCGCCTTGCCCAGCATCGGAAATAATGCCTTTTTGCCCGCTACCACCATTTCCGCCTGCCCAACATCACTGGTCGAGACAACCAACGTTCCGTCGGCAAGGCGGACCGTATAATCAACCGTCGCCAGGTCTCCAGCCTCTATCCGCTGGGCCATATCGAGCCTCGTCCTGCTGTCCGCCCTACCGCCGCTCATGGCAAGCAGCAAGACCATCAGGATAAAGACGTTTATCTTCTGTTTCATTTTGCAATACTCCTCTTACTCCCGAATAAACGGGGGGGGGAAATACCTTAAGCTTACAGCTTAGGTTTTACTGAACGACTGGATTCGAAGCGACGCCGTTTGCGGCTTCGCCGTCCGGCCTCTCGATCCGCACTCGACAATCAAGATCTTCAAAACCGTAAGGGTTACCGTAATCAAGCTGAAAAGACTGGTCACTTACCCTGGATATGCGGCCAACCAATGGCCCGCTACGCACAACGGTGCCCACCTTTGGATCAATATTCAGGGTATATGAATCACCATCATCGCTGACCTCGGCTGGCCCGAATGGTGTCTGCAGCTTTGCGCCAGACTTAATTTGACGCCGCAGGTGGACGACTTTGCCGTCCACCGAGTCAACAATAAAGGTGATCCCGTCCTTACCCTGCCATTTAGCCCCGGCAACCGGGGCTTTTCCCAACTGCTCGGTCACCTGCCAGAGAGGAACCCTGAGCACTTTTGGATGACGGGTCTTACGGTATCTTTTCAGGTAACGATCCCTGGCTTCTAAACCATCTGGAACAGTAGAACTCAGACGCACCTGCCGCACCTCGTCGTAGGGCAGCCCAACCAGGCGACCGGCAAGTTGCTCGGTAACCGCCTCTTCAAAACTCTTGAATTTAAAACCAAGAATTTTTGTATGGCCGGTTGGATCAATCATTGGTTTTAAGGTCGCAGTCATAAACTGCGGGCCAAACTCCTTCGGCGTCCTGAAAAGGGGTGATCTGGTCATTGCCGGGTCGTCAGCAACCTGCTGCTGGTTGGTGATTGCGAGGCTACCATCTGCCAGAGTGCAGGTGTAGGAGACCGCAACCTGTTCATTTTCCTGTACAGTCCTTGTCGTAGATTTCAGATGCCGATTGGCGGCACAGCCGCTCATCGGCAGGGCAGAAAAAACGAGGAGCATGACAAAGGAGAGTTGTCGTTCGATTTTTTCGTATTTCATTTTGCATATCCGGTAAAAAAATTAACAGGCAGGGGACAAAGGTCACAGAAACTACGGCCACGGTTTGTCGACAGAAACGCATCAAACTTAAACCAACCGTATTTCGCTCAGGTTAGAATTAAATTAATTTTCAATTAAGCGGAGAGTTTCGGCAGACATAAAAAAACCAGGGAGCCGGAGCCCCCTGGTTTTTTTAATTAAAACATCAATCTGGTAAAACGGTGCTAATTATACAGGCAACATGCTAGCGGGTAGGCCATGCCCAGTCGGAAGCCTTACTGACATGCATTTCACCTTGAGCGGCCCAGAAATCACCCTTGCCGGACAGAGCAATATTAGCTGGGTCAGAGGCAAAAGCCATCATCTGGGTAATATAGGTATGCAGGGCGCCGCCAGCGGCTACACCTTTAGGATCATCACCACCTGTACAGCCGAGAGGAGCCGGAACCATAGTTTCACAGGTATCTTCAAAGATCCATTGTGACGACCAGAAATCGTAAACGCCGTTGACGATATTGCTCTTAACGGCCTGCTCGCCCTGATAGGACATCTGCATAACACCGTTCACGGCATTAGCGGGGTCAGTGATAATTTGACCATTTACATCAAGAACCTTGTCAACATCGCTATAGCCGACTGCGCCGTAGCCATTGGTATGGGCCCACTCGAGGCACCTGACCAGGTCACTGGATCCCTCATTGAAATAAGTAACTGGACCAAAGAAGCCGAATGCATCTTCAGTCGTAGACATCTTTGCTTCACCACGGAAGACTGCGGCGTCCAGGGTGGCGTGAGTGCCGGAACCGGCGTGACGCAGACAGGCAGCGACCGGAACACCAGCCCAGAGAGGATTAAAGGCACCCCAATCGGCAACCGTACCACCGAAAATCTGGGTGGCCATCAGGCGGGTCATGTTATTGGTCGGCACATCGATAGTCTTGAAAAAACTGAAGGGCACGACAATGGGGTTGTAGGTAGTGAGTCCGCTGGCATCAATACCACTAAAAGAGGGATCATACTGACCGCCGCCCAGGGGGCCCAAGAGCTGGCCATGGCTTTGTTGATTAAAAGTCCCGGCGTTAACATCAGAGGCACCCAAGGTTACTTGCTGGCACTTGGTACCATTGACAGCGCCCGTGGAAAAATCAGCAAGGGTCTCATCTGCGAATTCACGTTCACTCTTGTCGATACAGGTTGTCTGGTTGAAGGGATCAATGCCCTTCTGGGAGACGACGCCGTCATAAGAGGCCTTGGAGGCATAACGAATATATACGGTATCGGCGCCGGAGTTACAGGTACCCATTGTAATACCCTGTTTGCCAGTTTTGGCATCCTGAATAGCGGTGCAGCCCAGAGAGGCCAGGAACGGATGGGCGGCCGCTGACCAGAAGGTGTACTCGGCAGAGGCGCCGGTAAGGTTAAGGTTGATAACAGCGGCGTTGGCGCTCATGGCCAAACCAAGGACAGAGGCACAAAGTACTGCTGATTTTACTATAGATTTCTTCATTTTTCCCTCGTATGAATAATTTTTTATAGATGATTAATTTGCTTATGTAATTATTCTCTTCATGTTCCTGATATCAGGATTCCTTCCTGCGAATGCCTAGCATGCCAAGCAGACCGGAGCCAAACAACAATACTGATGCGGGCACCGGTACGGCAGCGGCATTGATAATCGTAGAGCCGTCAGAATTGAGCGTTAATTTGGCGACATAGTCAGTACCATTTCCATTAACCATGGTCCAACCGCCGTTATAGGCAACCTCATAGAGGTACATATCGACATGATCCTTGGTATTGAGGTCACTAAGATCCGCTTCGCCAGCTCCAGGATTTGGTGAGTTAAGACCGGCATAGAGTCCAGGACCTTTAGAATTGGCGTTCATATTTCTATCGTAAGATTTCAATTCGGCAGGAGTCGTGTTAATTGTCTGATTGCCATCTGCGGCGTAGAGAATTCTAATATCACTAGCTGCTGAATGGAAGGGAGTTATCT